>JAWKYB010000003.1:300000-539575 GCA_041396705.1 Alphaproteobacteria bacterium | reverse complement strand
GGATGATGCCGGCGGTGGCGAAGCGGCGCTCGGCGCCGAGATAGATGTTCTGGCCGACGGTCAGGTTCGGCAGCAGCGACTGCTCCTGGAACACCATCCCGATGCCATGGCGGGCCGCATCGGTCGGGCCCTTCAGCGTCACCGGCTTGCCGTGCAGCTCGATCGTGCCGGAATCCGGCTGGTAGACGCCGGCCAGGATGCGCATCACCGTCGACTTGCCGGCACCGTTCTCGCCGATCAGGCCGACCACCTCGCCCGGCCTCACCTCGATGGTGACGTCCTTCAGCGCCTGCACGCCGGGGAACGACTTGACCACGTTGCGCAGCGCCAGCACCGGCATGTCGGCGGCGGCGGTCATTTCACGATCCTCGCCCGGATCCGGTCGACCGACAGCGCCACCGCTACGACGATCAGCCCGCCCTGCACGATCTGCTGGACGTAGGGCGAGATGCCCATCAGCACCATGCCGTTGGCCAGCACCACCACGATCAGGGCGCCGACCAGCGTGTTGAGCACGCCGCCGGAGCCGCCCATCAGCGCGGTGCCGCCGACCACCACCGCGGTGACGGTGGTGAACAGACGGTCGTTGCCGATCAGCGCGAAGGCCGAGCCCTGCTGCGCCACCGCCATCACCCCGCCCAGGCCGTAGAACACGCCGGCGATGGTGAAGGTGATCACGCGCACCGCGCGCACCTTGATGCCGGTCAGCTCGGCCAGGTCCTCGCCGCCGCCGATGGCGAAGATGTAGCGGCCCAGCCGGGTGTAGCGCTGAATCACATAGGCGATGCCCAGCGCCAGCAGCGCCACCCACACCTGGTACTTGAAGCCGAACAGCCGCTCCAGCGACAGCGCCCGGATCATCTCGTCGTTCACCCGCACCTGGATGCCGCCCAGGATGGCGTTGCCCATGCCGACGCCGACGAACCACATGCCCAGCGTGGCCATGAACGAGGGGATGCGCAGGCCGACGTGGATCACGCCGTTGACGAAACCCATCGCCGCGCCGATGCCCAGCACGGCCAGCACGCCGAGCAGGCCGAAGTCGTTGCCGTTGGCGCCGTTCAGCACCAGCAGGCTGACGATCACCGCCGAGAAGGCGAGCACGCCCTCGACCGACAGGTCGATCGACCCCATCACGATGATGAAGGTGACGCCCAGCCCCAGCACCAGCGGGATCGAGGCGGCATCGGCGATGCGCGAGAGATTGCCGAACGAGAAGAACCTGTCGTTGGCCAGTCCGATCAGCAGGCACAGCAGCACCAGCACGATGACCGGCGCCCACGGGCCGATCCGGCGGCGCAGCCGGCGCCAGCGCTCGCCGGCGTCTTCGTCGCCGGCCGCGGCCGTCGCGCTCATCGCCGGACGCCCGGTCGGGCGTCCGGCCGCCTCGCTGCAGCCTGGTGCGGATGTCCTGCCATTGTCAGCCGTCGTTTGCGGCGCGGGCGCCCGCCGGCCGCCGCCCGTTGCTGGCGGCCGGCCGGGCCCGCGTCGTCGCGTGCGGATTCAGGCGGTCAGTTGTACTGGATCTGGCCGCTGACCCGGCCCCAGATGTCCTCGAAATCGATCGAGGGCGAGGCCAGCACGTTGTTGTCGTAGAACTCCTGCGCGTTTTCCGCGGTCACCACGATGCCGGTGCCGTAGAACTCGCGGTGCTCCTGCGGCTCGGCCGCCGGGTCGAAGGTGCCGAGCTTGGCGTGGTAGCCGATCGACAGGCCGATGCTGCCCTGCCAGAACGGGTCCCAGGCCACGGTGCCGGAGAATTCGCCGGCCAGCACCGCCTCGACCGCCAGCTGGATGCCGTCGATGCCGCAGACCGGGACCTGCCCGGCCAGACCCTCGGAGCGCAGCGCCTCCAGCGCCGCCAGGCCCATGCCGTCGTTGGCCGCCCAGATGCCCTTGATGTCGTCGCCGAAGCGGGTCAGCCACGCGCTGGTGATCTCCAGCGCCTTGTTCGGGTCCCAGTTGGCGGTCTGGAAGTCGAGCAGTTCGACGTCCGGATTCTCCGCCAGCGCCTGGTCGAGACCGGCCTTGCGCTCGATCGCCGGCACGTTCGACAGGATGCCGCCCAGCGCGACGATTCCGCCGGACCCGCCCATCTGCTTGATCAGCGATTCCGCCATCGCCTTGCCGGCCGGCACGCCGCTGAACGAGATGTGCGAGACGTAGTTCGGGTTGAAGTCCCACGGATGCAGGTCGTCGGGCTTGTTCCACTGGGTGACGCAGTAGACGCCGGCCTCGGTGCAGGCCTCGACGATCGGGCGCGCGTCCGAGCTTTCGTTCGGATCGACGTTCAGCACCATGTTGCCCTCGGTGCGCGCGATCATCGCCCGGATGTCGGCCACGCCCTTCTCGCTGTCGCCCTCGGTGACCAGAGTGACGTACTCCGCGCCGGCCCAGGCCGCGAACGCCTCGCCGCCCTGGTTCCAGGTGGCGTGATAGGGGTTCGACAGCGAGCGGATGGAGTTCACCACCGTCGGCTTGGCCTGGGCGCGCAGCCGGCGCGGCGCGATGCCGCCCAGGGCGAACGCGCCGGAGGTTGCCGCTGCCCCTTGGAGCAGGCGGCGGCGGCTGAGCCGCCGGCTCTGATACTGCGCACGAATCTGGCTGACGATGTCGGACATCTGTTGCTTCCTCCCCAGGATGCAGCTCTGCTTATGCAGTAACCGGTTAGTTATATACGCGTATCGGCGCCGCCATGCAAGGCGGCTCAGGGACCGGCGCCCGGCATCCTCGCGCGTTCGCGGGGCGGGAGCAAGCGCGGCCGCACGGACACGCCCTGCGGGAACGCCGGCCGCCGCCCCTGCCGCCGCGGGCGCGGCGGGGAAAGGCCTTGACACACGAAGCCAAAGACGGACTGTAACCGGACAGTTAGCGTCATGCCGGCCGTCGGGTGCCGGGCCGCGATTGCGGTCTGCCGGTCCCTGACGGTCGGGAATGACCTCATACAAGAGAGTGTCCGGCTGTGATCGAACCGGGCCGGAATAGCGTGGAGGAGGAGACGGAATGCGGAAATCGTACCTGACGCGGCGCGTGCTGGGAGGCGCCACGGCGGTCGGCCTGATCGTCGCGGCCGGCGCGGCCCTGGCCCAGGACAAGCCCTATGAAGGCATCGTCGTCAACATCCTGACCCGGCCGGGTCCGGTGATCGCGGGCCGCCTGGCCGAGCGCGGCGTCGAGTTCCAGGAAATGACCGGCGCCGAGATCCGGGTCGCCGAGGTGCCGTTCGCCGAACTGTTCCAGAAGATGCTGACCGACTGGTCGACCGGCACCAACTCCATCGACGTCGGCGTGTTCAGCTCGGCCTGGGGCGTCGAGCTGGCCTCGCTCGGCCTGATCGAGAACCTGGACGACTACATCGCGGCGGACGACAAGATCGATGTCATGGACATCGCGCCCTACTTCCGCGAGTACAACCAGAAGGTCGGCGGCAGCACCTACATGCTGACCATCGATGGCGACTTCCAGATGCTGTACTACCGCACCGACGTGCTCGCCGATCTGGGCATGGATCCGCCCCGGACCTGGGACGAGTACATGGCGATCGCCGCGGCGGCCGACGGCAAGGACCTGAACGGCGACGGCGAGGCCGACTACGGCTCGTGCATCTTCAAGAAGCGCAGCGCCCAGTCCTACTTCGCCGTGCAGTCGATCGCGGCCGCCTTCGTCCAGACCCAGGGCACCGGCCAGGGCATCTACTTCGACACCGAGACCATGACCCCGATCATCGACAACGAGGCATGGGCCGAGGCGTTCCGCATCTACAAGGCGACCGGCGAGTACGGCCCGCCGGACGAGCTGAACCAGGATATCGGCGACACCCGCGCCCTGGTCCAGGGCGGCCGCTGCGCGCTGATGATCGACTGGGGCGACATCGGCCCGCTCTCGCTGGAAGAGGCCGGCGCGCCGATCCGCGACAAGGTGGGCGCGGTGATCATGCCGGGCACCAGCCGCGTGCTGGATCGCGCCACCGGCGCCCTGGTCGACTGCACGCCGGAGATCTGCCCCTACGCCACCGACGGCATCAACTTCGCCCCGTTCGCGGCGTTCGGCGGCTGGTCGGGCGCCATCAACGCGGCGGCCGACGACGACGTGAAGCAGGCGGCCTACGACTTCCTGTCGTACATGAACCAGGCCGCGCAGTCGAACTACGACGTCACCCAGGGCTGGACCGGCTACAACCCGTACCGCAACTCGCAGTTCGAGAACCTGCAGCCGTGGCTCGACGCGGGCTTCAGCCAGGCGGCGGCCGAGAACTATCTCGGTGCCATCTCCACCAGCCTGAACCACCCGAACATGGCCTCTGACATCCGCATCCCGGGTGCGCAGGAATACACCGGCGTCATCCTCGACCGCGAGCTGGCCCGCTTCCTGGCCGACGAGATCACGGCCGAAGAGGCGGTGGCCAACATCCAGGCGGCCTGGGAAGAAGTGACCGAGGACCTCGGCCGCGACGACCAGCTCGAGATGTACAAGGCCTCGCTCGGCATCACCAACTGACCGACCGCCGAACGAGGATAATCCACCGTGGCGCAAGCCATGATCGATCGGCCGGGGCCCATGGTCCCGGCCGAATCCTTACCCACCCGGACGTTGGCCGTCAGGCTGAGCGAGTGGCTGGACACGCAGTCGCGCTCGCTGTTCATCGGCCCGGCGGTGCTGCTGATCCTGGTGTTCTCGATCTTCCCGCTGGTCGCCTCGCTGGTGATCGCGCTGACGCGGTTCCGCCTGTTCAGCTTCGAGAACCGCCGCATGGTCTGGCTGGACAATTTCGGGCGCCAGCTGTTCGGCTCCGGCCAGGACACCGTGGTCGGCCGGTTCGGCGAGATCAGCATCCTCGGCTGGATCGCCATCGTGGCGTCCGCCGCCCTGATCCTGTGGTGGATGGCCCGCTATATCCGCGCCGAATTCAGCGTGATCGGCTTCGTCGGGCGGCTGATCACCGCCGCGGCGCTGTTCGGCATCGTCCTGCTGTTTTCCGCCAGCACGCTGAGCGGCTACCAGTTCGGCTCGATCGGCATGACGCTGTTCTACGTCTTCGTGGGCTGCGGCGTGCAGTTCGTCATCGGGCTCGGCCTCGCCTTCCTGTGTGCGCAGCAGATCAAGGGCCGCACCTTCTTCCGCGTGGTCTTCTTCATCCCGCTGATGATCACGCCGATCGGCGTCGGCTATGCCTTCCGCATGATGGCGGACACCAACCTGGGACCGCTGGCGCCGCTGTGGCAGTGGGTCGGGCTGGGCGAGTTCGCCTGGTCGAGCGACCCGTGGGCGGCACGCGCCTTCATCATCATCGGCGACAGCTGGCAGTGGATCCCGTTCATCTTCGTGGTCATGCTCGCCGCGCTGGAGAACGTGCCGCGCGACTTCGTCGAGGCCGGTGAGGTCGACGGCGCCAGCCGTTGGCAGATCTTCCGCGAGATCACCTGGCCGCAGGTCATGCCGGTGGCGGCGACGGTGCTGCTGATCCGCATGATCGAGGCCTTCAAGATCGTCGACCTGCCGCGGATCATGACCTCCGGCGGCCCCGGCACGGCGACCGAATCGATGACGCTGACCGCATTGATGCTGTGGTGGTCGCCGGACCTGAACGAGTCGGCGGCGGTGGCCTATCTGCTGCTGTTCATCACCGTGGTGGTCTGCGTCTCGTTCTTCAATCTCGTCGTGCTGCGGCACGTCAGGAAGGCGGCATGAGCGACACGCACCAGAACGGCGGCGGGCGCAGCCTGTGGCAGCGCCTGTTCGAGCCGCCGGCGATCGGCCGGGCGGCGCCCGGCAGCCGGATCATCGTCTATACGCTGCTGATCGGCTGGACGATCTTCGTCCTGTTCCCGATCTACTGGCTGGTGATCACGTCGTTCAAGACCCGGACCGACTACATCAACGGCCCGTTCTTCCTGCCGTTCGTCGACTTCCAGCCCAGCCTGCACGCCTGGACCGATCTGCTGGTCACCGACTGGAAGGACACCATCGGCGCCTACGTCAACTCGCTGGTGATCGCGCCGGCCTCGACCGTGCTCTCTGTCATCGTCGGCTCGATGGCGGCCTATGCGCTGGCGCGCATCGAGTACAAGCCGAAGTTCGGCAGCATCGTGCTGTTCGTGCTGCTGACCGCCGCCGCGGTCGTCGTCGCCGACTACGCGCTGCTCGACTGGTGGGTGGCGTTCGCCATCGCGATGGCGCTGTTCTTCTTCCTGCTGAAGGCGGTCGGCCGCCACTTCAGGCGCCGGCTCTCCAACGGCGACATCCTGTTCTGGATCATCTCGCAGCGCATCCTGGCCCCGATCGTGGTGATCGTGCCGATCTACCTGATGTTCAAGGAACTCGGCCTGATCGACAACCACATCGCGCTGATCCTGGCCTATTGCGTCATCAACCTGCCGATCGTGGTCTGGCTGATGTACGACTTCTTCAACTCGATCCCGATCGACCTGGAGGAGAGCGCGCAGCTCGACGGCGCGTCGCGCGTGCGCACGTTCTGGGAGGTGGTGCTGCCGCTGTCGCGGCCGGGCCTGGCGGCAACGGCACTGCTGGTGCTGATCCTGGCCTGGAACGAGTATCTGCTCGCCGTCTTCCTCTCCACCACCCACGCCCAGACCATGCCGATCCTGGTCGCGGCGATGAATGCCGGCGAGAAGGGCATCCTGTGGTGGTCGATGTCGGTGGTGATCATCGTGATGATCATCCCGGTGGTGCTGCTGGCGCTTGTGCTGCAGCGCTTCATTTCCAAGGGCGTATTGCTGGGGGCGGTCAAAGGATGAGTGTAGCGGAGGCGATGGCGCCCGGAACCGAGAGCCGCAGCCGGCACGCCAAGCGCCTGGCGATCGACGGTCTGAACAAGTGGTTCGGCTCCGTCCACGTGGTCAAGGACCTGAACATCGCGGTCGAGCCCGGCGAGTTCCTGGTGCTGCTGGGGCCGTCCGGCTGCGGCAAGACCACGGCGCTGCGCATGATCGCGGGGCTGGAGCAGGCCAACTCCGGCAGCATCCACATCGGCGACGCCGACGTCACCGAGATGTTGCCGAAGTACCGCGACATCGCGATGGTGTTCCAGTCCTATGCGCTGTACCCGCACAAGACGGTGGCGGAGAACATCGGCTTCCCGCTGAAGGTGCGCGGCATCGACAGGGCGGCGCGCGACGCCGCGGTGCGCGATGCGGCGGCGCAGGTGCACATGGAGACCCTGCTCGACCGCTATCCGCGCCAGCTGTCCGGCGGCCAGCGCCAGCGCGTCGCGCTGGCCCGCGCCATCGTGCGCCGGCCGTCGATCTTCCTGATGGACGAGCCGCTGTCGAACCTGGACGCCAAGCTGCGCGGCTTCATGCGTGCGGAGCTGAAGCACATGCAGCACGAGCTCGGCACCACCACGATCTACGTCACCCACGACCAGATCGAGGCGATGACGCTGGCCCACCGGGTGGCGATCATGAACCACGGCGTGCTGCAGCAGCTGGGCACGCCGCGCGAGGTCTACAACAACCCCGCCAACATGTTCGTCGCCGGCTTCATGGGTTCGCCGCCGATGAACTTCGTCCGCGGCCGGGTCGGCGACGGCCGCTTCACCGCGCCCGGCATCGACCTGCCGGTGCACGGCAGCTGGGCCGGCCAGGCCGTGCTCGGCTTCCGGCCCGAGGACGCGGTGGTGGTTTCCGCCGCAGAGGGGACCTTCGCCGCCCGGGTCTATGCCGCCGAGCTGACCGGCGACGTCACCCTGGTCACGGTGGCGCTGGGCGAGGACCACCTGGCGATCAAGATGCCGAAGGAGTTCGAGGTCGGCTTCGACAGCGACGTCGGCATCGGGCTGAACATGGACCACTGCTTCCTGTTCGACGCCGATTCGGGCGAACGCCTGCAGGCGACCCTGGCCGCGCCCGCCGCCTGAACCGCCCCCGCTGCGGTCAGGCCTGCGCCCAGCGGCTGGCCAGCGCGCAGTCGAACAGGATGTCGCCGCCGTCGAGCGAGACCACGTCGATCGCGGGCCGCAGCGCCTCGGTCAGCCCGTCGATCGGCGGCAGGGTCAGCCCGGGCATGCCCGAGCCGATCAGAATCGGCGCCAGCAGGATGTGCAGCCGGTCGACCGCATGCGCGGCGACGAAGGCCGACAGCGTGGTCGCCCCGCCCTCCACCAGCAGCCGCCGATAGCCCCGCGCGAACAGCGCCTCCACCACCGCCGCCGGCGCGATCAGGCCGGTCACCGGGTCGGCCGGCAGGCCGAGCGCGTTGGCGTCGCCGGCGCGCTCCGGGGCGGTGACCCGGATCGGCGCCGGCCCGCCGTCGTGCAGGCAGCGCGCGCCCTGCGGCATCCGCCCGCGCGGGTCGATCACCACGCGCTGCGGCTGCCGGCCGTTGCAGCGGCGCACGGTCAGCTGCGGGTCGTCGTGCAGGATCGTGCTGACCCCGACCACGACGGCATCGACCGCGGCGCGCAACCGGTGCAGATGATCGAGCGCCGCCGGGCCGTTGATGTAGTGCGACTGGCCGGTGGCGGTGGCGATGCGGCCGTCCAGCGACTGGCCGATCTGGCCGACGACGAACGGCCGTTCGGCCGGCGCGCCGGCGATCAGGGCGATTGAGCTTTCGGCCGGGTACGGCATCGTGGTTTCCGTCGGCGCCGGATGCGGCGGCATGGGTCCCATGGTGAGGCTGCAGAATTGCGGCGAATCTGCGGCGGTCAGGGCGGCGTGCCGCCGTCCTCGCCGCCATCCGCCGCCGCGGCGATCGCTGCAAGAAAGGGGCCGGCGAACTCGCGCAGCTTGGCGGCGCCGACGCCGTGGACCGCGGCGAACTCCGCCTCGGTCCGCGGCCGCCGCGCGGCCATGTCGGCAAGCGAGCGGTCGGCGAAGATCACATAGGCCGGCACGCCGCGGGCCCGCGCCAGCTCCAGCCGCAGCGCCTTCAGCCGGTCGAGCAGCGCCGTATCGGCGCCCGACAAGGCGTCGGCGACCGCCGGCCGGCCGCGCGGCGTTCGGCCCTTTTCGCCGCCGCGCATGGTGTCCGGGCGATAGCGGAACGTCGCCTCGCCGCGCAGCAGCGCCGCGCCTTGCGGCGTCAGCGCCAGGCCGCCGAAGCCCTGGACGTCGATGCGCAGGAAACCGGCCGCGACCAGCTGGCGGACCAGCGTGTGCCAGTCGGCCTTGCTGCGACCGGCGCCGCTGCCGAACGCCGGCAGCCGGTCATGGCCGGCGGCGACCGCCTTGTCGGTGGCGGTGCCGCGCAGGATGTCGACGATGTGGGCGGCGCCGAACCGCTGGCCGCTGCGCTGCACCGCCGACAGCGCCTTCTCGGCCTCGGCCGTGCCGTCGACCATCTCCACCGGATCCAGGCAGATGTCGCAGTTGCCGCAGGCGGTCGCCGCCTCGCCGAAATAGTCGAGCAGCACCACCCGCCGGCAGGCCGGGGATTCGCAATAGGCGACCAGCGCGTCCAGCCGCTTGTGCTCGCGCCGCTTGCGGGCGTCGGACGAGTCCTCGCGGTCGATGAACATCCGACGCATGCGGATATCGTCCAGGCCATAGAGCATCAGCACCTCGGCCGGCGCGCCGTCGCGGCCGGCCCGTCCGATCTCCTGGTAATAGGCCTCGACGCTGCCGGGCAGGTCGGTGTGGCAGACGAAGCGGACGTCCGGCTTGTCGACGCCCATGCCGAAGGCGATGGTGGCGACGACGACCAGCCCGCGCTCGGTCATGAACGCGTTCTGGTTGGCCTCGCGCGCCGACTTTTCCATGCCGGCGTGATAGGGCAGCGCACGGATGCCGTTGTCGGCGAGGAACGCGGCGGTCTCCTCGGTCTTGCGCCGCGACAGGCAATAGACGATGCCGCTGGCGCCGTCCTGCGCACGCACGAAGCCGAGCAGCTGGCGCTTCCAGTCGCGCTTGGCCGACACCGCCAGCCGCAGGTTGGGCCGGTCGAAGCCCAGCACATGCGCCTCCACCCGCCCGCCGAACAGCTTGTCGGCGATGTCCTCGCGGGTGACCGCGTCGGCGGTGGCGGTCAGCGCGGCGATCGGCACGCCGGGAAAACGCCCGCGCAGCTCGCCCAGCGCTTCGTATTCCGGCCGGAATGCCGGCCCCCACTGCGAGATGCAATGCGCCTCGTCGACCGCGATCAGTCCGACCGGCAACCGCTGCAGCGCCGCCAGCATGCGCTCCGTCATCAGCCGCTCCGGCGCCATGTACAGCAGCCGGGTCTCGCCCGCCGCCGCGCGCCGCCAGGCGGCGACGTTGTCGGCGCGATCGCGCGACGAGTTGATCGCGTCGGCGGCGACGCCGGCCAGTTTCAGCGCGGCGACCTGGTCCTGCATCAGCGCGACCAGCGGCGAGACCACGATGGCGAGCCCGCCGCGCACCAGCGCCGGCAACTGGAAGCACAGCGACTTGCCGGCTCCGGTCGGCATCACCGCCAGCACGTCGCGGCCGTCGAGCAGCGCATCGACCACCGGCTCCTGGCCCGGCCGGAACGCGTCGAAGCCGAACACCGCCTTCAGCACCTGGAACTTGGCGTCGTCGGGCCGCGCCCGCGGGACCGGCCGGCTCATCGCCGTCCGCTCCCGCATGCGACAGCCGAACGTCGGGCCGGACGCGTCACTGCGACGGCGGGGTCGGCCGCAACACCCCGCGCACGTCGCGGCGCGGCGGATCGTCCTGCTCGGGCAGCGGCGCGAAGGCGTGGGTCCGGTCGATATGCGTGGCGGTGCGGAACGGGTCGTCGCAGCCACCCCTCGGGTCGGAGGCACCGTGCGCGGCCGCGTGGGCGGCCAATGCGCCGGCACCGACGGCGCCGAGCGAGAACCTTGCCTTCACGACTCCCTCCACTGCTGCACGCGCCACGCATGCCCGCCCGGCGCACGGCCGGCGCGGCAGCATCCGCCGCGGCTGATTCAAGGTCCTAGAATAAGGCCGGCCGCGCCGCCCGCAAGCCGCGCCCGCCGAGCTTGCGGCAAGTTCATCGGCGGCGCCGCGCCGGGCCGGTGGAATCGCGCAGCGCGATCTCCGACGGCACGGTAACGCTGCGCGGCGACGGGCCCGCCTCGCCGCGCAGGCGCCGCAGCAGCAGGTCCGCGGCATGCCGGCCGACCAGCTCCATGTCGCGATAGATCACCGTCACCGGCGGCGACATCAGCGATGCCAGATAGGGGTCGTCGGCGCCGACGAACGACACGTCGCCGGGAATCGCGATGCCGCTGTCGCGCAGCGCCTGGTAGGCGCCCAGGGTCAGCTGGTTGGCGCCGGCGATCAGCGCCGTCGGCGGGTCGGCCGACGCCATCATCGCCAGCGTGACCTGGCGGCCGAACGCGATCGACTGGTCCTCGGCCCAGATCAACGCCCGGTCGACCGGCAGATCGCAGCCCGCCATCGCCTCGACGAAGGCCTCGACCCGCGCCCGACCGGGCCAGATCGCGCGCGACGGCGCGATCAGCGCGATGCGGCGATGGCCGAGATGGGCCAGCTGCTGGACGATGGTGCGCATCGCGCCGTGATGGTCGCTGTAGACGCAGTCCACCGCCACGCCGCACTGGCGGTCGATCAGCACCACCGGGATCGGCGACGCCGCCAGGGCGGCGGCCACCGACGGGTCGGTATCGTCGGCCAGCGCCGCGATCAGCCCGTCGAACATCTTGTGGTTGCCCATGGCCAGCACGTCGCGCTCGATCGCGGTCTGGAAGTCGGTGTTGAACAGCATCAGGTGATAGCGGTCCCGCGCCAGGTGCCGCTCGACCGCCAGCGAGACCACCGCATTGGTCATGTTGGTAATGTCCGGCAGCATGAAGCCGATGCGCCGGGTGCGCTGGGTGCGCATCGACTGGGCGGCGGCATGCGGCGCATAGTCCAACGTGCGCATCGCGCGCAGCACCGCCTCGCGTTTCTCCGCACGGACGTTGCCCTGGCCGTTCGCCACCCGCGACGCGGTCATCGGCGACACGCCGGCCAGCCGGGCGACATCCTTGATCGTCGGTTTGCCGTTCTTCATTTCTGGTAACGTTACCATTTCGATGGATTTTGACAATCGGCGCGGCACCGCGGGGCCGCGCGAGAGCATCGCACGGCGTGGGTTACCGCCGGTTGTCCTGACATCACATCGCGTCTTGACTCGCGAAGGCCTCCTCAGCCAAGCTGGTAACGTTACCAAGTGGCCATTTGTGGCGCACCGTGCGACGCGGCAGGCCCGTCGCCCCGACCGGGGCCGGGCGCGGGCCGGTCGGGCGTCTGCGATCCAGGATGACCGCCAACAAGACGGCCCGGCCCCGGTCCCGCAAGACCCCTGCCGCCGGGTGCAACAGTGGGAGGAAGTCTCGATGTCGCTTACTCGGCGTTCGTTTACCGTGGGCACGCTGATGTCGCTGGGCGTGGCCGGCATGCCGATGTTCGTGCGTGCCCAGGGCGGCAAGACCGTCGCCCTGCTGTTCGACAGCCTGGTGTCGCCCTTCTGGGTCAGCGGCATCGAGATCATGCGCGAGAAGGCCGCCGCGGCGGGCTGGACCACGCTGGAGGCGATCTCCGACTTCGACGACAACAAGCAGTTCGAGCAGGTCAAGGCCATGATCGAACGCCAGGTCGACGGCATCCTGATCATCCAGACCGATGCGAATGCGGTCATACCCGCCATCCGCGCCGCCAACGAGGCCGGCATCCCGATGGTCCATTTCAACCGGCCGCCGGCGGAGAACGAGTATTATTCGGTCGCGATCCAGGCCGACAACCGCAAGATCACCCAGGACACCGTGCAGTTCATGGTCGACGAGGCGCGGCGGATCGGCGGCAGCTACAAGGCCGCGATCCTGATCGGCGACCTGGGCGACGTGAACGCGATCCAGCGGCGCGACGGCTTCTTCGACATCGTCGACCAGAACACCGACATCATCGAGGTGGTCGCCCGCATCGCGACCGAATGGAACGCCGACAAGGCCTTCGCCGGCCTGACCAACGCGTTCCAGGCCAACCCCGACATCAACTTCCTGTTCACCTCGTCCGACTTCCTGCACCCGCAGATCCAGCAGGTGCTGCGCGTCGCCGGCAAGTGGCACAAGCGCGGCGAGGACGGCCACGTCATCTTCGGCGCCTTCGACGGCGACGCCACCGCCTATCAGCTGCTGGTCGACGGCTATCTCGACGCCGACGGCGTGCAGAACCTGTTCCTCGAAGTGGACATGGCGTTCGGCGCGTTCGAAGAGATGTGGGGCGGCGGGCAACCCGAAAAGCTGCTGCTCGACCCGGGCTTCGTCATCACCGCGGGCAACCTCGAGGAGGTCCGCGACGAGATGTGGGGCTACGTCGTCTGGCAGAAGGAAAACGGCTGACCGGACCCGGCGCGCGGCCCCGTCCGCGCGCCGCCTCGGGCCGCTTGCCATGTCCGCTGACCCGGTGACCCGCACGGCGCCCGGCCGGCCGCCCCGGCGGTCGGCCGCGGCGTTGCTGCCGCGATGAGCGTCGCCGCCGTCGATCCGGCCGGCGGCAGCGGTGCGCTGCGGCGTTTCCTGACCCGACACGTACTGATGTCGGAGTACCTGGTGCTCTATGTGAGCGTCCTGTACTTCTTCGCCATCTGGCCGTTCGTGCCGGAAATGGCCACCGCGAACACGGCGGCGAACATCCTCTCTGCCATGCTGCCGCTGCTGGTGGTGGCGATCGGGCAGACCATCGTGCTGATCATCGCCGGCATCGACCTGTCGGTGACGGCAGTGATCGCGACCACCAGCGTGGTCGGCGCCTCGATCATGACCGGCGACGGCGGCTATCTCGGCGGCTCGGCCCTCGCCGTGCCGGTCGGCATCGTCGCCTTCCTGGCGATCGGCGCGCTGGTCGGTCTGTTCAACGGCGTGTGCAGCACCAGGCTGCACATGCCCTCGTTCATCGTCACGCTGACCACGATGATGTTCTTCGCCGGCGCGGCGCTGTGGTACACGACCGCCCACACCGAGACCAGCAGCATCGCCAACCTGCCGGCCGCCTTCATCGCCATCGGCGGCGGCGACGTCGGCGGCATCCCGAACGCGCTGTGGGTCGCCCTGGTCGTCGCCGTCGCCGCCCATCTGCTGCTCAGCCGCACCCGCTTCGGCCAGTGGCTGTACGCGATCGGCCGCAACCGCGAGGCGGCGCGCATCTCTGGCGTACCGGTGGACAAGGTCATCATCTGGGCGTTCGTGCTGTGCGGCACGCTGGCCGCGCTCGCCTCGATCCTCTACACCGGCCGGCTGGAAACCGGCACACCCGTGCTCGGCAAGCGGATTCTGCTCGACATCGTCGGCGCGGCGGTGATCGGCGGCACCAGCCTGTTCGGCGGCAAGGGCAAGATCCTTTGGACCGTGTTCGGCGTGCTGTTCCTGTCGATGATCAACGCCAGCCTGGACCTGATCGGGCTCGGCCACGACTTCGCGGTCGGCGTCAAGGGCGCGGTGATCCTGCTGGCCGCCGTCATCGACGCCGCGCGGCAGCGCATCCTGGCGCGGTAGCCGTCGTGACCGGAACCGCCGCAAGCCAGGCCGCGCCCGCCGCCCCGGTGCTGACCATCGAGGGGCTGAACAAGAGCTTCTTCGGCGTCCGGGTGCTGTTCGACGTCGGCCTGAGCCTGGCGCCCGGCGAGGTGCTCGGCCTGGTCGGCGAGAACGGGTCCGGCAAGTCGACCACCATGAACATCCTGGGCGGCATCCACGCCCGCGACAGCGGCCGCATCGTGCTGAACGGCGCGCCCTATGCGCCGCGCAGCCCGCGCGACGCGCTCGCCTCCGGCGTCGCCTTCATCCACCAGGAGCTCAATCTGTTCGAGAATCTGAGCATCCAGGAAAACATCTTCGTCGGCGACTTCCCGCTGGTCGGCCGCTTCCTGCCGTTCATCCGCCGCAGCGAGATCGCCGCGCGCACCCGCGCGGTGCTGGAGATGGTCGACCTCGACGTCGCGCCGGCGACGCCGGTTTCCCGGCTGAGCCAGGGCGAGCGCCAGCTGGTCGAGATCGCCAAGGCGCTGGCCGCCGGCGCCAGGGTGATCATCTTCGACGAGCCGACCACGTCGCTGACCAAGAAGGAAAGCGCGCGGCTGTTCGACATCATCGCCCGGCTGAAGGCGCAGGGCATCGCGATGATCTACATCAGCCACATCCTCGGCGACGTGAAGGCGCTGTGCGAGAGCATCGTGGTGCTGCGCGACGGCGCCGTCGTCGGCAGCGGCCGGGCCGCCGACCTGTCGATCGACGCGATCATCTCGATGATGGTCGGGCGCGAGATCGGCCAGCTGTTTCCGCCGCGCGCGCCGTGCCTGACCGCCGAGCCGCTGCTCGAGGTCGCGGGCGTGAGCCAGCCCGACGTGGTGCACGACATCGGCTTCACCCTGCACAAGGGCGAGATCCTGGGCATCTCCGGCCTGATGGGCTCCGGCCGGTCGGAACTGGCGCGAATCCTGTTCGGCCTCGACCCGCATGCGCACGGCACGATCCGGGTCGAGGGCAAGGACTATGCCGCGGCCGGGCCGATCGAGGCGATGCAGCGCGGCATCGCCTTCCTGACCGAGGACCGCCGGGCCGAAGGGCTGATGATGGAGGCCAGCATCAGCGACAACATCGCCCTGCCCTCGCTCGGCGACTATGCCGGCCGCTTCGCCGGCTGGCTGCGCCGGCCGCAGCTGACCGCCGAGGTCACCCGCTCGGCCGACCGGGTCAAGATCAACACGCGCGACTATGTGCGCATGCTGGTGAAGAACCTCAGCGGCGGCAACCAGCAGAAGGTGGTGCTGGCCAAGTGGCTGATGCGCGCGCCGGCGATCTTCATCCTCGACGAGCCGACGCGCGGCATCGACGTCGGCGCGAAGTACGAGGTCTACAAGATCATGAACCAGATGGTCGCCGACGGCGCCGGCGTGCTGTTCATCTCGTCGGAGATGGAAGAGCTGATCGGCATGTGCGACCGGATCATGGTGATGAACCGCGGCGAAATTGCCGCGGTGCACGACCGCGCCGCGTTCAGCAGCGAGAAGATCATGGAATCCGCCCTGTGGGGCGGCCTGGACGCCGTGCAATGACCGGCCGCGCCGCACCGCAAGGGGCCGACGGTCCGCTCGCGCGGCTGGCGGCGGCGACGCAGGACCCGGTGCGGATGCAGCTTCTGCTGCTGCAGCTGTCGCCGGTGATCCTGTTCGCGATCGTGGTGCTGATCTTCAGCCTCGCCGCCGACCGTTTCCTCAGCCTGCAGACGTTGAACAACGTCGTCATCCAGGCGGCGCACATCGCCATCATCGCGATCGGCATGACCTTCGTGCTGCTGACCGCCGGCATCGACCTGTCGGTCGGCGCGATCATGTATGTGGTGGTCGCCATCGTCACCCTCTACCTCGGCGACCTGCCGCTGATCCTGTCGTTCCCGATCGGGCTGCTGGTCGGCTTGGCCTTCGGCTGCCTGAACGGGTTCTTCATCGTGGTGGTGCGGGTCGCGCCGTTCATCACCACCCTGGCCACCCTGTTCATCGGCCGCGGCGCGGCCCTGTTCATGACCGACACCGCGATGGTGTTCGCCAACGACGACGTGCTGACCCTCGGCCAGACCGACTGGCTGGGCCTGCGCTCGTCGATCTGGGTGTTCCTGGTGGTGTTCGCGATCGCGTTCGTCGTGCTGCGCTCGACCCCGTTCGGCCGCCAGGTCTATGCGGTCGGCCAGGACCCGGCGGCGGCGGCGAAGGCCGGCCTGAAGGTGCAGGCGATCCTGTTCAGCGTCTACGCGCTGTCCGGCGTGTGCGCGGCGATCGGCGGGCTGGTCTCGCTGACCCAGGTGGCGGCGGCATCGTCGACCTTCGGCTTCCAGAAGGAGTTCCCGGTGATCGCGGCCGCGGTGCTGGGCGGGACCAGCCTGTTCGGCGGGCGCGGCACCGTGATCGGCACCGCCTTCGGCGCGCTGCTGATCCAGACCGTCGAATCCGGCCTGGTGATGGCCAACTCCGACCCCTACGCCTATCCGCTGATCACCGCCGGCATCATCTTCCTCGCGGTGCTGGTCGACGCCATGCGCACGCGCACCGCCGCGCGGCTGAACCGGCGCAAGATCCGCATCGACGATCCGGGCGAGCGGGCGGCCTGACGAAACACGGGAAGGGGGGCGCAGCATGGCGAAGCAGGTCCTGCGCGGCGGGCTGATCGGGTGCGGCTTCTTCGCGCGCAACCACCTGAACGCCTGGAAGGCAATCGGCGAGGTCGCGCTGGCCGCGGTGTGCGACCGCGACCGGGCCAAGGCCGACGCCGCGGCGCGCGACTTCGGCGTGCCGGCCGCCTATGACGACGCCGCGGCGATGCTGGCCGGCGAGCGGCTGGATTTCGTCGACATCGTCACCACCATGCCGACCCACCGTCCGCTGGTCGAGCTGGCCGCCCGCCACGGCGTGGCGGCGATCTGCCAGAAACCGTTCGCGCCGGCGCTGGACGACTGCGTCGCCATGGTCGACGCCTGCGCGGCCGCCGGCGTGCCGCTGATGGTGCACGAGAATTTCCGCTTCCAGACCCCGCTGTTGGCGGTGCAGGAGGTCGTGCGCGGCGGCCGGATCGGCGAGATCTTCTTCGGCCGCATCTCGTGGCGCAACGCCTACGACGTCTACAAGGGCCAGCCCTATCTGGCCGAGGAGGAGCGCTTCGCCATCCTCGACCTCGGCGTGCACGTGCTCGACGTCGCCCGCGTGCTGCTGGGCGAGATCGACCTGCTGAGCTGCGTGTCGAACTCCGTGCATCCCGGCATCAAGGGCGAGGACAGCTTCGCCATCCTCACCCGCCATGCCAACGGCGCCGCCGGCTTCGTCGACGTCAGCTATGCCAGCCGGCAGGACCCCGACCCGTTCCCGCAGACTCTGGTCGAGCTGGACGGCACCGCCGGCAGCATCCGGCTGACCGCCGGCTACGAGATGAAGATCGTCGACGCCGCCGGCACCGAGCGCCGCAACGTCTGCCCGGCGGTGCTGCCCTGGGCGACGACGCCGTGGCACGGCCCGCAGGAAAGCGTGCTGAACACCCAGCGCCACTTCGCAGCCTGCCTGCTGGCCGGCCGCGACGCCGACACCTCGGGCCGCGACAACCTGAAGACCTTTGCCGCCTGCGAGGCCGCCTACGAGTCCGCCGCGACCGGCCGGGCCGTCGTGCCGGCGTTCCGCTGATCGCCGTGCGGTCAGGCCTCGACGGAATTGCCCGGATGCCGGTTCCGCCCGCGCACCAGCCAGATCGGGCGGCTGGCCCAGTGCATGACGACGCCGTTGCCCATCACGTAGTCGGGCGTGTCGCGGTCGTAATGCGACGTCGCCGGCATGTAGCGGAACACCATCGCCCGCCGCGGCCGGTCCGACCGGTTCGGCTCCGAGCCGTGCACCAGGTGCACGTCGTGGAACGAGACCGCGCCCGGCTCCAGCACCACGTCCTCGGCCGTCTCGGCGTCGAGGCTGGACAGGTCCAGCACGCTGTCCAGCGCCAGCGCCTTGTCGCCGTCGCGCCGGTGCGACAGCAGGCCGTCGCGGTGCGAGCCGGGAATCACCCGCAGGCAGCCGTTGCCGCGGTCCGAGCGATCGATGGCGATCCAGGCGGTGCAGGTGGCCATCGGCCGGATCGGCCAGTACTGGCCGTCCTGGTGCCAGGGCACGGTGGCGCCGGTGGCGGCCGGCTTGCAGAAGGCATGGCTGGACCACAGGATGATGTCCGGCCCGATCAGCTGCGCCACCGCCTCGAGCAGCAGCGGATGGCGGCCGATGGCGAGGAACTCCGCCCGCAGCGCGGCCGGCGTGTTGAGCCTGCCGCCGGCACCGCCGGGCACGTGCGGCACGGCCAGGTCCTCCGGCCGCACCTGCGGGTTGGCCTCGATCAGCGCGTCGACGGCGGCGGCGAGGCGGGCCAGCGCGTCCGCCGGCAGGCGCAGCCGCGGGGTCACATAGCCGGCCATACGGTAGCGGGCGACCTCGCCGGCGCGCAGCGGCCCGGTTGCGTCCGCGCCGCCGGTTGTCGGGTCCGTCCGTGCCGCTGTCGCCATGCCGGTCCTCCACCCGTTCCGCCCGGCCGCCGAAGGACGCGGCGGCACGGCCGGACCAGTGTCTACGACGCGGTATTTCGGCGCAATTGCGAAGTCGCTGCGACGATTGACAGGCCCGATGCCACGGACCAGCATGACCGGACCCGCATCGCAGGCGCCGCCGGGCGCCGCACCAACCGCGAGCGGCAGGGGGAGGAAATATGACGGCACGGACGCTCAAGGCGCAGGCCGCGACGCGTGACCTGAAGGTCGGGCATTTCATCGTCGAGTTCGCCACGCCCGGCATCGGCCACATGCTGAAGAACTGCGGCTGCGAGTTCGTGCTGTTCGACACCGAGCACAGCGGCTTCCACCACGAGACCATCAAGGCGGCGCTGCGCTATTTCGAGGCGGCGCAGGTGCCGGCGATCGTGCGGGTGCCGTCGAAGTCGTACCACCACATCGCGCGGGCGGCCGACATGGGCGCCGAGGGCATCATGCTGCCGATGGTCAACGATGCGGCCGAGGCGCGGGCGATCCTCGACTGCCTGAAATACGTGCCCGACGGCCAGCGCGGCGTGGCGCTGGGCATCGCCCACGACGCCTATTCGGGCGGGCCGGTGATGGACAAGCTGGCCGCCGCCAACCGGCGCACCACGCTGTTCGCCCAGATCGAGACCGCGGCCGGGGTCGAGAATGCCGACGCCATCGCCGCCACCGACGGGGTCGACTGCCTGTGGGTCGGCCATTTCGACCTGTCCTGCTCGCTGGGCATTCCCGGCCAGTTCGACAGCCCGAAGTTCCTGGCCGCGATCGACCGCGTCACCGCCGCCTGCAAGGCGCACGGCAAGGCCTGCGGCCGGCTGGTGCCCGACGTGGCGACCGCCGCCGACTACAACGCCAAGGGGTTCGACTTCATCTGCTATTCGGGCGACGTCTGGGTCTACCAGGCCGGCCTGAAGGCGGGGGTCGACGGCATCCGCGCCGCCTGTGCCGGCAACTAGGGCCGGGCGGCCCGCGACCCCGCGACCTTTCCTGGAGCAGAGCTGCCGATGACCAAGTTCCGCGTCGCCCTCAGTGCCGACTTCAAGCGCGCCGACGGCTCGCCCGCCTATCCCGACTTCGACCTGACGCCGCTGACCGGCAACCCGCAGGTCGAGATCGGCTTTGTCGCGCCGGTCGACGGGGTGATGCCGGCAGCCGCGCTGGAGGACTATGACGCGCTGATCCTGCTGGTGCCGAAATTCACCGCGGAGAGCGTGCCCAGCGGCGGCCGGCTGGCGCTGGTCGCCCGCTTCGGCGTCGGCTACGACTCCGTCCAGGTCGGCCCGTGCACCGACGCCGACATCGCGCTGTGCATCACCCCCGACGGCGTGCGCCGCCCGGTGGCGGTGTCCATCGTCACCTACGTGCTGGCGCTGAGCCAGAAGATGCTGGTCAAGGACCGGTTGGCGCGGCAGGGCCCCGACGGCTGGGCGCAGCGGTCGGAGCACATGGGCACCGGCCTGATCGGCAAGACGCTGGGCCAGCTCGGCATCGGCAACATCGGCGCCGAGGTGTTCCGGCTGGCCGCCCCGTTCGGCATGGGCTTCATCGCCCACGACCCGTTCGCCGACCCGAACCTGGCCAAGGAGCTGGGCATCCGCCTGGTGTCGCTGGAGGACCTGTTCCGCGAGTCCGATTTCCTGTCGGTCAGCTGTCCGCTGAACGACCAGACCCGCGGCATCGTCAATGCCGAGCGGCTGGCCCTGATGAAGCCGACCGCCTACCTGATCAACACGGCGCGCGGGCCGGTGGTCGACCAGGCCGCGCTGACCGACGTGCTGCGCCGCCGCGCCATCGCCGGCGCCGGGCTGGACGTGTTCGAGGCCGAGCCGACGCCGGCCGGCGAGCCGCTGATGGACTTCGACAACGTCATCGTCAGCCCGCATTCGCTGTGCTGGACCGACCAGTGCTTCGCCGGGATCGGCGCCGCCGACGTGGCCGCCGCGCTGGCCGTGATGCGCGGCGAGGTGCCGCGTGGTATCGTTAACAGCGGGGTGACCGAGCGGGCCGGCTGGCAGGCCAAGCTTGCCGGCTACCGCCAGCGCTTCGGCGGCTGACGCCGCCGCGGCGAGACAGTGCAGGCAGCGGCCTGAACGGACGGTGCCTACGGAAAGACGAGCCGGTGCAACGGCCGTCGCAATGGGAGGAGAGGACAATGCGCAGACGAGACTTCCTGATATCGGCGTCGGCTGTCGCCGCCGGCTCGACGGTGCTGGGCCGGGCGCGGCAGGCCCGCGCCCAGGCCGCGCAGACCGCGGTCGACGCCGCCAAGCAATATGCCGGCAGCGAGATCAGCATCGTGTGGGAGGCCGGGTTGCAGTCGCTCGACCCGCTGAACTTCTCCGGGCCGAAGTGGGAAGAGGCGACCGGCATCAAGGTTAACGTGATCGAAGTGCCGACCGCCGAGATGTTCACCAAGATCCTGCAGGAACACCGCGCCGGCACCGGCGCCTATGACGCGCTGAACGTGATCCCGGCCTGGATGCCCGACCTGGTGCGCGCCGGCGCGCTGGAACCGCTGGACGCCTATGTCGACCAGTACGGCTTCCGCGACGAGCTGCAGACGATCGCGCCGGTCTACCGCGACAACCAGATGATGGTCGACGGCACCATCTACGGCTTCCCGGACGACGGCGACGTGTTCCTGATGTACTACCGGACCGACGTGCTCGGCGACCCGGCGATCCAGGCCGCGTTCAAGGCGCAGCACGGCTACGACCTGCCGGTGCCGCCGACCACCTGGAAGGAGTTCGACGACGTCGGCTCGTTCATCTCGGCGCACACCGGCAACGCGCCCTATGGCGCGGCCTTTTTCCGCGATGCGCCCTATGCCCAGTTCATGTTCCAGGAGCGCTTCCGCAACGAGGGCGGCAGGTTCTTCGACGCCGACACCATGAAGGCGACGGTCAACTCGGCCGCCGGGCTGAAGGTGTTCACCGACTGGCTGGCCGAGAACGAGTGGATGCCGGCCGGCGTGCAGACCTGGGGCTTCGTCGAGAACCTGGCCGCCTTCCTGCAGGGCGACACGGCGATGACCATCTCCTGGCCGCCCTATGGCCGCTGGGCCGCCGGCTACGGCACCGACCAGGAGGCGCTGTCGTGGGTGCCGCAGTCGACCATCGCCGGCAAGGTCGGCTATGCGGTACCGCCGGGCGGCCACCCGCAGCTCGCCGCTGGCTTCGCGCTGTCGGTCTCGGCCTCGTCGCGGCAGAAGGAGGCGGCCTATCTGTTCATCCAGTGGCTGAACTCCGAGGAGATCAGCCTGCAGCGGGTGCAGCTGCCCTATGCGCTGCGCGATCCGTTCCGCGACAGCCACTTCACCTCGGAGGAGTACAAGAGCCGCTGGGGCGAGGCATCGCAGTATCTGGCCGCGCTGAACGAGGGCGCGATCAACGGCCTGCTCGACCTGTCGATCATCCAGACCGATCGCTACGAGGAGGCGCTGCGCCAGGGCATCTCGCGGCTTTGGGCCGGCGAGGACCCGCAGGGGATTCTGGACGACATCGCCGCCGCCTGGGACGAGATCACCGACCGGATCGGCGTCGACGCGCAGAAGGCGGCCTACGCCTCCTGGGCCTCGAATGCGGCTGCCTATCCCGGCTGAGCCGCGCTATCGGAAAAGGCCGGCCGCCTGCCCGGCGGCCGGCCGCCTGCCTTGAAGACGACCCCCGATGAGCGGTAACGGCGCGCGGCGCGGCGGCCGGGCTGCGAGCGAGGGCGCCGCTGCCGGCGGCGACCGCTTCGGCCTGTGGGTCGACCGCAACTTCAAATACCTGATGATCTTCCCGGCGGTGACGGTGATCCTGTTCATCGGGCTGTTCCCGGTGATCTACACCCTGATCATCAGCCTGCAGAACCGCACCATGATGGAGGACGATTCCTCCTTCCACGGGCTGGTGCACTACGGCTATCTGCTGGGCGACGCGCGGTTCTGGGAATCGCTGGCGCACACCATGATCTTCGTCGGCGTCGCGCTGCCGACCGAGCTGATCCTCGGCCTGGCGCTGGCCTATCTGTTCCTCGACCGGCTGCCGGGCAAGCGCGTCTTCGTCGCGCTGCTGGTGCTGCCCGTCGTGGTCTCGCCGATCATCGCCGGCGCCACCTGGCGGCTGATGTTCGACAACCGCTACGGGCCGATCAACCAGGTGATCGGCTGGATCACCGGCGAGGAGACCACGCTGTTGTGGCTGGTCCAGCCGGAACTGGTCTATCCCGCCATCCTGATCGCCGAGATCTGGCAGTGGACGCCGTTCATGTTCCTGCTGCTGCTGGCCGCGCTGTCCAACGTCGACCAGAGCCAGCTTGAGGCGGCGGAGATCGACGGCGCCAGCTTCTGGCGCAAGTTCACCAAGGTGGTGCTGCCGGCGATCTGGCCGGTGATGGCGATCGCCGTGCTGATCCGCGGGCTGGACCTGTTCCGCCTGTTCGACGTGGTCTGGGCGCTGACCAAGGGCGGGCCCGGCACGCGGACCGAGACCTTCTCGATCTACGCCTATGTCCAGGGTTTCCAGCAGTTCGAGACCAGCTACACCTCGGCGATGGCGCTGGTGGTGATCCTGCTGCTGGCGACCACGGTCACCATCGTCCTGCGCCGGATGGAGATCGACCGATGAGGGCCGGCCGCGGTTCCGGCCTGGCGCTGCGCTTCGGCGTGGCGGTGCTGGTCACCCTGTTCTTCCTGTTCCCGGTCTACTGGCTGGCGATCATCTCGTTCAAGACGCCGGACGAGATCTTCGCCTTCCCGCCGGTGTGGTGGCCGGAATCGATCCAGTTCGCCAACTACGCGGTGCTGTTCAAGGACGGCGACGCGGTGACGGTGTGGAACAGCCTGGTGATCGCCACGATCTCCACCGTCGCCGCCATGGTGCTGGGCACGATGTGCGCCTATTCGATCGCCCGCTTCCGCACCGGCGGCAACTTCTTCTCCGACTGGCTGCTGTCGAACCGCATGATCCCGCCGATCGTGATCGTGTTCCCGATCTTCCTGCTGTTCGTCGAGTTCGACATGGTCGACAGCTATGGCGGGCTGATCCTGCTCTATACCGCGTTCAACCTGCCCTACGTGGTCTGGATGATGCGCGGCTACATCCAGGACATCCCGCTGGAGCTGGAGGAATCCGCGCTGGTCGACGGCTGCACCCGCTGGCAGGTGTTCGTGCGCGTGGTCTGGCCGATGGTGCGCGGCGGGCTGTTCGCCACCGCCGTCTTCACCTTCGTCTTCGCCTGGAACGAGTTCATCTTCGCGCTGGTGCTGAGCCGCAGCGAGATCACCACCTTCCCGGTGCAGGTGACCCACTATTTCGGCGGCCAGTCCAACTTCTGGGCCAAGATCGCGGCGATGAGCGTGCTCGGCACCGTGCCGATCTTCATCGCGGTCGCGCTGCTGCAGCGCTTCCTGGTGCGCGGGATATCGATGGGGGCGGTGAAGGGCTGAGATGGCAGACGTAAGACTGGCCGGCGTCCACAAATACTACGACAAGGTCCACGCCGTGCGCGGCGTCGACCTGGACATCGCCAACGGCGCGTTCGCCGTGCTGGTCGGCCCGTCCGGCTGCGGCAAGTCCACCCTGTTGCGGATGATCGCCGGGCTGGAGGACATCGACCAGGGCGCGGTGCATATCGGCGGCCGGCTGGTCAACGACCTGCGCCCGCGCGACCGCAACATCGCGATGGTGTTCCAGAACTACGCGCTCTACCCCTATCTCGACGTGTTCGAGAACATCGCCTTCGGACTCCGGGCCCGCAAGGTGCGCGACGCCGAGGTGCAGCGCCGGGTGCGCGAGGCGGCGGACCTGCTGAACATCGGCGAGCTGCTGCAGCGCAAGCCGCGCCAGCTGTCCGGCGGCCAGCGCCAGCGCGTCGCCATCGGCCGCGCCATCGTGCGCGACGCCGACGTGTTCCTGTTCGACGAGCCGCTGTCGAACCTGGACGCCCAGTTGCGCGACGAGATGCGGGTGGAGATCAAGCGGCTGCACGGCGAGATCGGCAAGACCATGATCTACGTCACCCACGACCAGATCGAGGCGATGACGCTGGCCGACCGCATCGTGCTGCTGAACGGCGGGGTGATCGAGCAGCACGGCGCGCCGCTCGACCTGTTCGAACGCCCGGTCAGCCAGTTCGTCGCCGCCTTCCTCGGCTCGCCGCAGATGAATTTCGTGCCGGTGCGCTTGGCCGTCGACGGCGCCGCCGCGGCAGTGCGCTGGAGCGATGGCCCGGCGCTGGCGGTGCACGGCGCCGACCCGGCCGCACTTGCCTCCCATCACGGCAGGGCGCTGACCCTCGGCATCCGGCCGGAGCACATCGGCCGCCTGCACGACGGCGCCGCCGCGCG
The DNA here is from genome assembly GCA_041396705.1 of Alphaproteobacteria bacterium. NCBI lineage: Bacteria > Pseudomonadati > Pseudomonadota > Alphaproteobacteria > Alphaproteobacteria bacterium. The sequence goes on along the minus strand of JAWKYB010000003.1, from coordinate 514,249 downwards.
GCCCGGCCAGCAGCCGGTGGAGGTGGAGATCGACCTGGTCCAGCCGACCGGCAGCCGGCTCTACGCGACCTTCAAGCTGGGCGAGACCGAGGTGACCGCCGAGCTCGCCGCCCACGACGTGCAGCGCGCGGGCGAGCGGGTGACGGTGTGGCTCGACATGGCGCGCGCCATCCTGATCGACCCGGACAGCGGCCGGGTGGTCGGCTGAACGCCGCGACGAAGCGAAAGGACGCAACAATGCCCCAGGCCCCATCGCTGGACGTCGTCTACTACGGCACCGACGAGCCGGTACCGGCGCCGCGGACGGTGCGCGCCGGCCCGGTCTCGGCCAGCTTCGACGGCGGCAACCTGCGCTATCTCAAGGTCGGCGACGTCGAGATCATGCGCGCGGTGCAGTTCATCGTCCGCGACCGCAACTGGGGCACCTACGCGCCCAAGCTGGACAACCTGACCGTCGAGGAGAACGGCGGCGGCTTCCGCATCGCCTTCGACGCGCTGTGCGCCGATGCCGAGCAGCGGCTGGCCTATCGCGCGGTGATCGAGGGCCGGTCCGACCGCATCGTGTTCAGTGTGCGCGGCAGCACGCTGACCCCCTTCGTCACCAACCGCACCGGCTTCGTCGTGCTGCACGCGGTCGAGGGCGTGGCCGGCGCGCCGTGCCGGGTGACCCACACCGACGGCCGGGTCGAAGAGTCGCGCTTTCCCGAGCTGATCGACCCGATGCAGCCGTTCATGGACATCCGCAGCATCGCGCACGAGCCGGCGCCGGGGCTGAAGGTCGGCTGCACGATGACCGGCGACGTCTACGAGATGGAGGACCAGCGCAACTGGTCCGACGCCTCGTACAAGACCTACATCCGGCCGCTGGCGCTGCCCTGGCCTTACGAGCTGAGCAAGGGCACCGCGCTGGAGCAGTCGGTCACGGTCGAGATCCAGGCGCCGGCCGGCGGCGGCGCCGGCGGCGGCGGCGGACCGGTCGCTGTGACTCTGGACCGCGCCGCAGCGCGGCCGATGCCGAAGCTGGGCCTCGCCGTCTCGCCCGACAGCGTTGCGGAAGCGCTGGCCCACGCCGCGCTTGCCCGCGCCATCGGGGCGGAACACCTGGTCTGCCATGTCGACCTGCGCGACGACCCGGAAGCCGGGCTGCTGCGCGACTACCGCGCCCTCGCCGACGCCCTGGGGGCGAAGCTGGTGCTGGAGTGCGTGCTGCCCTGCGCCGGCCCGGACGGCAAGCCGACCGCCGACGTCGGCGTGATGCAGGCCGATGTGGCCCGCCTGCGCGGGCTGGTCGAGCAGGGCGGCGCCAGGCCCGACCTGGTGGTCGCCAACGCCGCCTGCGACCTGAAGTCGACCCTGCCCGGCAGCGTGTTCCCGCCCTGCCCGACCCATGCCGAGATCGCGGCGGCGATCGCCGCCGCCTTCCCCGGCGTGCCGCAGGGCGGCGGCATGCTGGTCTATTTCACCGAGCTGAACCGCAAGCGCCCGCCGACCGCGCCGTTCGCCTTCATCACCCATTCGACCTGCCCGATCGTCCATGCCGGCGACGACCTGTCGGTGATGGAATCGCTGCAGGCGCTGCCGTCGATCATGATGTCGGCGCAGGTGCTGGCCGGCGGCCTGCCCTATCGCATCGGCCCGACCGCGATCGGCATGCGCACCAACCCCTATGGCGCCAAGACCGCCGACAACCCCGCCGGCGGCCGGGTGGCGATGGCGCGCAACGACCCGCGCCAGCGCGGGCTGGCCGCGGCGGCCTGGGCGATCGGCTATGCCGCCCGTGCGCTCGCCCACGGCGTCGACGCGCTGTGCCTCGATGCGCCGACCGGCCCGTTCGGCGCGATCCACACCCGCCAGCCGTGGCCGACCCCGTGGTACGACGACGCCGCCAATGGCGCGCAGGTCTATCCGGTGTTCCACGCCCTCGCCGGCATCGGCGCCGCCGCCGGCCGGGCCATGCCGGCCGTCACCGCCGCGCCGGGCCGGCTGCAGGGCTTCGCCGCGTTGCGCGGCGATGGCGCCACCGACCTGTGGCTGGCCAACCTGACCGGCGAGGCGCTGTCGGTCGATCTCGCCGCCTGCGGCACGCCGCAGAGCGTCGCGCTGATCGACGAGACCACATTCGCCGCGCTATGCATCCGGCCGGACGGCTTCGAAGGCCTGGCCGCGCCGGCCGGCGGCGCCGTGCTGGCGCTGCGGCCGTTCGCCTGCGCCCGGGTGCGGCTGGCGGCCTGACCCGCGATGGCCTTGCCCGCGTTGCCGGCCCGCCGGCTGACCGGGCGGGTGGCGCTGGTCACCGGCGCCGCCCGCGGCATCGGCCAGGCCATCGCCGACCGGCTCGCCGCCGAGGGCGCGGCGGTCTGGTACACCGACGTCGACGCGGCCGAGGTGCAGACGGCGGCGGCGCGGGCCGGCGCGCCCGCGGTCGCCCGCCCGCTCGACATCACCGACCGCGCCGCCGCCGACCGGCTGGTGGCCGAGATCGACGCCGCCCATGGCCGGCTCGACATCCTGGTCAACAACGCCGCCATTCTCGACATCACCGCCTACCTGGACCTGAACGAGGACGATTTCCGCCGGGTGCTGGACGTCAACCTGACCGGCGCGCTCAGCTGCGTGCTCGCCGCCACCGACCTGCTGGCGCGCGGCGGCGGCGGCCGCATCCTCAACATCGCCTCGATCCTCGGCCTGTTCGGCGCGCCGGCGTCGCTGCCCTATGCCGTCGCCAAGGCCGGCATCGTCAACATGACCCGCTGCCTGGCGGTCGAGCTTGCCGACCGCGCCATCACCGTCAACGCGATCGCACCCGGTTTCGTCGACACCCGCATGGCGATGGCGCCCGACGGCAGCCACGAGCACCGCACCGAGGCGTTCACCACGGTCTACCTGCAGCACAAGAAGCTGCCGCTCGGCCGCCCCGGCCTGCCCGAAGACATCGCCGGCCCGGCCTTCTTCCTGTGCAGCGACGACAGCGCCTACGTCACCGGCCAGGTCCTGCTGGTCGACGGCGGCGTCTCCGCCACCTTCTGACCCGCGCGGCAACAGGATGCGTCCTTCGAGACGCCGCCCGATGGGCGGCTCCTCAGGATGAGGTGCGGCGGTGGGTGGCATCGCCGCGCGCTGCGGGCATGCACGTCGGACGCGAAGCCCCGCCCGCCGCAGAACCGCGCGGCATCCATCGAACGCGACGCCCCAATCGGCGCCGGCGGCACACACCCACCCCGCCTCATCCTGAGGAGGCGCGGCGGTGGGTGGCATCGCCGCGCGCTGCGGGCATGCACGGCGGACATCGGACGCGAAGCCCCGCCCGCCGCAGAACCGCGCGGCATCCATCGGACGCGACGCCCCGATCGGCGCCGGCGCCGGCGCCGGCGGCACACACCCACCCCGCCTCATCCTGAGGAGGCGTCCGCAGGACGCCGTCTCGAAGGACGCAACCCCGCCGATCCCGCCGCCGCAGCGCCCGGCCGGGCCGTTACAGGCGCATGCGGAAGTCGTTCCCGCCGCTGCGGTCGGTGCCGCTCATCAGGAACAGCGTGCGGTCGGCGTGGTCGCGCAGGCCGTTGGCGCGCGCCATCTCGCTGGCGAGCGCGCGGTCGAACACCGAGGTGGTCGGCATGAAGCGCAGTGTCATGCCGCGGCGCGGCCGGCCGGAGCGGTTGGCCTCCGAGCCGTGGGCCAGGTAGACGTCGTGCAGCGACATCTGGCCGGGCGCCAGCACGATGTCGACCGCGCGTTCCTCCGGCGCCTCGGCGTCGACCAGCTGCTGGTTCAGCGACAGCGTGGGGTCGTCGTTGCGCTGGTGGTGGAACAGCTTGCGCGGCCGGTGCGAGCCGGGCAGCACCCGCAGGCAGCCGTTCTCGGTGGTCGAGGCGTCGACCGCGATCCATACCGTGCAGGTCGCCAGCGGCCGGATCGGCCAGTATTCGCCGTCCTGGTGCCACGGCGTCTTGCGGCCGACATGGGCCGGCTTGGCGAAGAAGCTGGAGTTCCACAGCGCGAAGTCAGGCCCCAGCACCTGGCCGACCATGGCGACGATGGCCGGGTCGCGGGCGACGTTGAGGAAGCCCAGGTCGTGGGCCAAAACGGCCGGGCAGTAGTCGGTGAACTCGGGATGGCGCGCGATCAGGCGGTCGTGGCGGTCCTTGATGTCGGCCAGTGTGTCGTCCGCCACCCGGTAGTCCGGGACGACGAAGCCGTCCTCGTGATAGCGCGCGACCTGTGCCTCGCTCAGCATCCTCCGGCCCTCCCCCGCCTGATTGCGTCCGCCGAACTACATCACCCCGAACGTCTCGAACGCCTCGACCGTGCTCATGCCGGCGCGGATCGCCTCGGCGACACGGTTCTCGCCCGCCACTTTCTCCAGCGCGCGGGCCAGCGCCTCGTCCTCGGCCGCCCGCGGCACCGCGACGACGCCGTCGAGATCGCCGACGATCAGGTCGCCGGGGGCGATGCGCACGCCGCCGATCTCCACCCCGACGCGGAAGTCGACCACCTTGCCGCGGGCGCCCTGGTCCTGGCCGTAGGAGCCGTGCGAGAAGGTCGGGAAGCCGAGCGCGAGAATGCCGCGGGTGTCGCGCGAATAGCCGTCGACCACCACGCCGGCCGCGCCCAGCGCCTGCGCCCGCGTCGCCATCAGCTCGCCCCACATCGCATAGGCGCTGCGGGTGCCGGAGGCGAGGTAGACCTCGCCGGGCTTGAGGTCGTCGAGCGCCTGCAGCATCAGCCCGAACGGCCGGCCGCCGAGCGGGCCGGCGCCCTGCTCGGCATCGGCGAAGAAATCGGCCTCGATCACCGGCATCGCCCGGCCGACCACCGCCATCTCCGGCGCCAGCGGCCGGATCTGCGGCGGCAGGAACTGGTGCAACAGCCCCATTTTGTCGAGCACGTCGCCGATCACCGAGGAAAACAGGGCGCGGCGGACCAGGGCCAGCCGCTCGGCGTCGTCGGCGGGAAGCGCGGCCATCGCCCGGCTCACTCCGCCGCCGCCAGCCGCGCGGCGACCGCACTGTAGCCGACGCGCCCGGCCGGGTCGGCGAAGCCGGCCGCCGCGATGTCGCGCAGCACGATGCCGAGCACATCGTCGCGCCGCGCCTTCATCGCCGAATCGGCCAGCAGCAGGAAGAACAGGTCGCGCTGGGCATGGCTGCCGCCCATCAGCCACAGCATCCGCCGCGCCGGCAGCAGCAGCTCGATCACCCGGCCATGGTCGCCGGCGCGGTGCGCGATCGCCGCCTTCGCCGCCGGAATGCCGGCGATGGCATAGCGCGGCGCCAGCGTGCCGTCGTCGTCATGGGCGAAGCGCTGCATGGCGTCGACCAGCGTCGCCGCCTGGCCGTCGTGGCCTGTCGCCGCCAGGATCGCGGCGAAATGGGCGCTGGTGAACGGGCTGGTGTGGTCGCCGATGCGGTTGAGCGTCAGCTCCGCCAGCTCCGCCCAGCGGTCGCCGACGTCGACGCCGCGCAGCTCCAGCCGCAGCAGCATCGAGGCGCCGTTCTGCAGGTCGATATAGAGGTCGGGCACCGCCTGCAGCAGCGGCAGGTCGCGGTTGCGCACCCAGCGGTCGTAGATGCCGAGCACCGCGTCATAGTCCCTCAGTTCCAGGTGGAACAGGCAGCGGTGCCACCATAGATGCAACTGCATCTGGTTGGCCTCGGCCCAGTTGTCCTTCAGGCCGTCCAGCCAGTCCACGCCCTCCGCATAGCGCCCCTCCATGATCAGCACGTGGGCGACGGCGTGGGTGCCCCAGACGTCGGTGGGGTCGATCCCGACCGCGCGGCGGGCCAGCGATTCGGCCGCGGCGAAGTGATGGGTCTCCTCCAGGTCGAAGGCGCGGCAGGACAGGTGGATGCCGTAGCTCGGCACGTCCGGCGTCCAGTGCGGGTGGACGGCGGCGGAGATCGCGGCCGACCACGCCATCTCGCCGATCCAGAACAGCTCCATCTGCGCCAGCCGCTGGGCGAACAGGTCGTGCGGATGCTGCTCCAGGATCAGCTCGTAGCAGGCCACGCTGTCGGCCAGCGCGCCGCGGTGCACGGCCTCCAGCGCCGCCAGATACAGCCGCTCGCGCGCGGTCATCCGCGCCGCCGCCGCCTGCGCCGCCGCGACCGCCTGGCCGATCTTGCCGCGATAGTGGGCGTTGCGCGCGCCATGCAGCACCAGCCCCAGCACGACGTGGCCGAAGCCGAAGCCCGGGTCGGCGGCCAGCGCGGCCTGGATGTTGGGCATGATCGCCGCGCGCCAGTGCAGGAAGTTGTGAATGGCCAAGTCCAGCGCCCGCGCCGCCTCGGCGCTGTCGGTGGTCATCGGGTGGCCGCGTTCGTCGCGCTGCATGGCGTCCCTCCTCGCGCCGGCGATCGCCGGCCGCCGCGTCGTTGGAGGACAGCCTAGTCGGCCGTGCCGGGTCGGGGAAGCCGCCGCGTGTCGCAGCCGGCTATTCGGCGGCGCGCGGCAGCTCGTCGACGCGCGGGCGCGCCAGCGGCAGCGGGGCGAGGCCCGCCTGCGGCAGGATCGGCGGCGGGGCGAAATCCTCCGGCCCGGCGAACAGGCCATGCCGGCCGAGCCAGCGGCCGAGGCGCGGCCGCGCCGTCGCCACGCCCAGCGGCACCGCCAGCAGCAGGCCGAACAGGATCGGCGCGCCCCAGGCGACCGCCAGCGGCGCGGTCCACGACAGCACGCCGATCAGCACGGCGCCGAGCAGGGTCTGCGGCCACAGCCCGCGCCAGGCGGCGACCCAGGACAGGCTGCGCACCGCGCGGTTCTGGCCGGACCAGCTGATCGACCGGCCGAACAGCAGCCCGATCATGAAGATGGTGATGTTCAGCGCCATCGCCGGCGCCAGCAGCATCGAGAACAGCACCTCCAGCAGGGCCGAGACGCCGAAGCGCAGGCCGCCGCCATAGCGGGCGAGACCGCCCTTGGTCAGCGCCACGTCGGCGAAACCGGCCAGCTTCGGCGCCAGGCTCATCGCGAACACGGCGATGAACAGCGCGATGCCGAGGTCGAGGTCCTCGATGCGGAAATCCTGCATCATCGCCTTCACCGTGGTCGCCAGCGTCATCGCCATCCATGCCGGCGCGGCGACGTACATCAGCAGCGCCTGGGCGATCTGGAACCGGCTGACCGGCCGCAGGCCGGGCGCGACCAGGAAGCGCCAGTACTGCATGTTGCCCTGGCACCAGCGCATGTCGCGATAGGCGAACTCGGCGACGCTGGGCGGGTTCTGCTCGTAGCTGGCGGTCTCGATCGGCAGCACCCGCACCGCCCAGCCGGCGCGGCGCAGGAACGCCGCCTCGAGCTGGTCGTGGCTGAGGATGTGGCCGCCCAGCGGCGGCCCGCCCGGCAGCACCGGCAGCTGGCAATGGTCGCGGAAGGCGGCGGTGCGCGCGATGGCGTTGTGACCCCAATAGGGGCCGCAGTCGCCGGTCCACCAGGCGCTGCCCATGGTGAACGAGCGCATGCCGTGACGCATGCCGAACTGGAAGATTCGGGCGAAGGCGCTGTCGGCCGGCGCGCCGACCACCAGCGTCTGCAGCAGGCCCAGCTTCGGGTCGGCCTGCATCGCGCGCACCATCCGCACCAGCGTGTCGGCCGCGATCAGGCTGTCGGCGTCCAGCGTGACGAAGAAGTCGTTCTCGTCGCCCCAGCGGGCGAGGAAGTCGGCGACGTTGCCGGCCTTGTAGCCGGTATTGACCTCGCGGCGGCGATAGACCGGCCGGTTGTCGGCCGGGAAGGTGCCGGCGAAATCGGCGAACAGCGCCTCCTCGGCGGCCGCGATCTCGGCCTTCGAGCTGTCGCTCAGCACGTAGAAGCGAAAGGCCGGCAGCACCCCTTCGGCGGCCAGCGCGTCGCGCATGGCGGCCAGCGCGCGGAACGACGGCGCCGGGTCCTCGTTGCGCACCACCATCGCCAGCGCGGTGCGCGCGGTCAGCGGCGCCGACCGCTCGGTCGCCGCCCAGTAGGGATAGACCGTGCGCTCCGGCCGCGCCCACGGCCCGTGCAGCAGCGCCAGCCCGATCGCCGCATTCCAGAAGCCGAGCGTGGTCCAGGGCGCCGCCACCAGGAAGCCGGCGAAGATCACCACGTCCGCCACCGACCAGCCGTCGCCGCCGAGCACGTCGGCGACGCCCCAGCCGAGCAGGGCGATGGTGGCGAGGTTCAGCGCCAGCACGATCGCGCGGCGGGCCGCCGGCGGCAGGCCGGCGGGCGCGGGGGTGGCGGGCTCGACAAGGGTCAGCGAAGGGCGCGGATCAACAGCCATGCAACGATCTCGTTGAAGGGGACGCGAGCGGCCCCCTAAGGTGCTTCCTGCAGTTTGGCCTCACATCAAGAGCGAATTGTGGCAGCGCACAACGATCCGCGCCCGAAATCTCGCAGTGCAGCAAGATCACCGCAAGTCACATTAGCGCGCGGTCGCGGGCCGCGCGCCGACGCGCTGATCTACACCGGTCCCGGCCGGGCCGCGATCGGTCAGGTAGGCCTAGGGCCGGCGGATGCCACCACCGTCGACGTTAAATCTCTGTATGGCGCGGTCAGCCGCGGCACCGAGCGGCTGGTGTTCGCCGGCGCGGTGCCGGAATCCGAGCATGGACGCATGCGCGCACCCTTCCAGGTGGGCGACTTCCCCTTTCCCGTCGCCTATGGCTACGCCACCGTCGGCGTGGTCACTGCCGGCCCGGCGCAGCGGGTCGGCCAGACCGTGTTCTCACTCAGCCCGCACCAGACCGTGAACAGGCTGCCGGCCGAGGCGGCGGTGCCGCTGCCCGACGGCCTGCCGCCGCGCCGCGCCGTGCTGGCCGCCAACACCGAGACCGCACTGAACACGGTGTGGGACGCCGGCATCGGCCCCGGCGACCGCGTCGCGGTGGTCGGCGGCGGCATCCTGGGTCTGCTGGTCGCCGCCATCGCCGCCGCGATCCCGGCGGTGGCACTGACCGTGGTCGACATCGACGCCGGCCGGGCGGCGCCCGCCGCGGCGCTCGGCGCGGCCTTCGCGCTGCCGGATGCCGCCCCGCGCGACTGCGACGTGGTGATCCACGCCAGCGCCACCGCCGCCGGGCTGGCCACCGCGCTTGCGCTCGCCGGCTTCGAGGCGACGGTGGTCGAAGCCAGCTGGTACGGCGCCGATGCGCCGGCCGTGCCGCTGGGCGGGGCGTTCCACAGCCAGCGGCTGACCATCCGGTCCAGCCAGGTCGGCCACGTGCCGCCGGCGCGACGGGCGCGCTGGAGCCGGCGGCGGCGCCTGGAAACGGCGCTCGGCCTGCTGTGCGACCCGCGCTTCGACACGCTGATCACCGGCGAGGTCGCCTTCGCCGATCTGCCCGCCGCGCTGCCGGCGATCCTGGACGCGCGCGCGCCGGGACTCGCCACGGTGGTCCGCTACGGCTGATTCGGCGTATCAAGGCACGCTTTTCACGGAGTCGGAGGGGGAGCCGTCCATGTTCACCGTTTCGGTGCGCGACCACATCATGATCGCCCATTCGCTGCCGCAGCCCTTCTTCGGGCCGGCGCAGAATCTGCACGGCGCCACCTTCGTGGTCGACGTGGAGTTCCAGGCCGCGCGGCTGAACCAGTACAACGTTGTGGTCGACATCGGTCGCGCCCACGAGGTGCTGAAGGAGACGCTGCAGCCGCTGGGCTATGCCAACCTCGATACCGTGCCCGGGCTGGAGGGCGTGCTGACCACCACCGAGTTCCTGTGCAAGCACATCTTCGACAAGGTCGCCGAGGCCGCCCGCGCCGGCCGGCTGGGCGACGGCGGCGATGCGCTGGCCGGCCTGCGGGTGACCCTGCACGAAAGCCACGTGGCGAAGGCGAGCTACGAAGGCGGGCTTTGACCGCCGCGCGCGGCCCGCACCCGTTCCTGATTCCCGGCGATCTCGACAGCCCGACCGGCGGCTATGCCTATGCCCGGGCGCTGATCGCGCACGGGCCGGCGGCCGGGCTGGCGCTGGAGCCGGTGATGCTGCCCGGCGACTTCCCGTTCCCGTCGGCGGAAAGCCTGGCGCGGACGGCGGCGATCCTGGCCGGCCTGCCGGCCGACCGCGCCGCCCTGGTCGACGGGCTGGCGTTCGGTGCGCTGCCGGACGCGGTGCTGACGGCGGCCAAGGCGCCGCTGGTGGTGCTGCTGCACCACCCGCTGGGCCTGGAGACCGGGCTCGGCCCGGCCGTCGCCGAACGCCTGCTCGAGGCGGAGGCGCGGGCGCTGACCCATGCCAGCGCCGTGCTGGTGCCCAGCGCCCACGTCGCCGCCACCCTGACCGCGCGGCTGGGCGTGACCGCGGCGGACATCACGGTGGCGCCGCCGGGCACGATGGCATTGGCGCCGGCGCCGCGCGGCAACCGCCCGCCGGTGATCCTTGCCACCGGCACCGTCACCCCGCGCAAGGGCCACGCGGTGCTGGTCGAGGCGCTGGCAGGGCTTGCGCAGATGCCTTGGACCGCCCGCTTCGTCGGCAGCCTGGACCGCGACCCCGCCTGTGCGGCTCGCCTGCGCAGCCAGATCGCGGCGGCCGGGCTCGCCGGGCGCATCGCGCTGACCGGCGCGGTCGACGACGACGCGCTGCACCGGCACTACGCCCAGGCCGACCTGTTCGTGCTGGCCTCGCACTACGAGGGTTACGGCATGGTCTTCGCCGAGGCACTGGCCGCCGGCCTGCCGGTGGTGGCGGCCGCCGGCGGCGCGGTGCCCGACCTGGTGCCGGCCGATGCCGGCATCCTGGTGGCGCCCGGCGACGCCTCAGCACTGCGCGATGCGGTCGCCGCCCTGCTGGCCGACCCGGCGCTGGCGGAGCGGCTGGCCGCGGCGGCACGTCGGGCCGGCGCCCGCCTGCCGCGCTGGCCGGACACCGCCGGCATCGTCCGCGCCGTGCTGGAGCGGGGTCGGGCGACCGGTTCAGCGCCGACTGGCTGGCGCTGCGCGAACCCGCCGACATGCGCGCCCGCAACGTCGGCCTCGCCGGCATGGTGCGCGACACGTTCGCCAAACGAGAGCGCATCGCGGTCTGCGACCTCGGCGCCGGCACCGGCTCGTCGGTACGCGCGCTGGCCGACCTGCTGCCGCAGCGCCAGGACTGGCTACTGCTCGACCACGACCCGGCGCTGCTGGCGGCGGCGCCGCGGCGCCTGTCGGCCTGGGCCGACCGGGCGGACGCCGACGGCGAGGCGCTGCGGCTGGCCAGGGGAGAGCGTCAGCTGCGGGTGACGCTGCGCCGCGCCGACCTGCGCGGGGACCTGGATGCGCTGTTGCCGGCCCGGGTCGACCTGATCAACGGCTCGGCGCTGATCGACCTGGTCTCGGATGCCTGGCTGAGCCGGCTGGCCGCGGCGGTGGCGGCGCGGGGCTGCGCGGTGCTGATGACGCTGGTCTATGCCGGTGTGGAGCGCTGGCGGCCGCCGCATGCCGCCGACGCGGCGGTGCAGGCGGCGTTCAACGCGCACCAGCAGGGCGAGAAGGACTTCGGCCCGGCGCTGGGGCCGCGGGCGGCGCAGGCGCTGGCCGACAAGCTGCGACGGGTCGGCTACGAGACCGTGATCGCGCCGAGCCCGTGGGTGCTGTCCGGGCGGCGCGACCGCGCGCTGATGCGCGCGCTGGCCGAGGGCATCGCCGCCGCGGTCGGCGAGACCGGCGCGGTGGCCGCAGACGATCTGGCGGACTGGCTGTCTGCGCGACGAAAGGCCGACATGGCCGAGATCGGCCATGTCGACCTGTTCGCGCTCCTCCCCTAAGGAGACATCCGCCGCCGCGGCCTGCGGCGGCGAATTCCGGTCAGAACAGGTTCTCCCGCGTCGTCAGCGGACACCAGCGGGAGAGCCTGAGGAACGGCAGCAGCACGGCCAGCGCGGCCGGCGTGCCGATCCGGTCCAGCGCCTCGACGGCGTAGCCCATGGTGTAGCGGTTGCCGTCGGTCAGCGCCTGCTTCAGCGCCGGCACCGCCGGGTCGCCCGCCGGGCCGAGCCGCGCCAGCGCCAGCGCCGCGTTGAACCGCACCTCGTCGTCGTCGTCGGACAGCGCCGCGGCCAAGGCCAGCGCGGCGCGGTCGGTGCCCTGCTTCAGGCCTAGCGCCTCGACCGCGTTCAGCCGCACGGCGGGTTCCGCATCGGCGCAGCCGGCGACCAGCGCGTCGATCACCGCGTCGTCGTCGCTGTCCAACTCGCCCAGGGCGAAGCAGGCGTATTTGCGTACCCGCGGCCCGCCGTCGGCGGCGCAGTCGAGCAGGGCCGCCTGCGCCGGCCGGCCGATGGCGGCAAGCCCGTGCGCCGCGTTGCGCGCCACCATCTCCAGCTCGCTCTTCTGGCCCTCGTCGATGAAGCAGCGGGCGTCGTCGACGTTGACGCCGTCGTCGCCGCGCAGGGCGGCGACCAGCGGCCCGACCGCCGCCTCGCCCAGCGCCGCCAGGGTATAGGCGGCGTCGAGGCCGACCACCTCGCTGTCGTCGCCGAGCAGCCCGACCAGCCGGTCCGTCGCCGGCGCCGCCGCGCTGCCCAGCGCCGCCACCGCGGCGACCGCCTGGGCGCGGTCGTGGTTGTTGTCGGCGTCGAGCCCGGCCAGGGCCGCGTCGAGCGTGCCCGCGCCGCCGGTCGCCGGCGCCAGCGTTCGCCCGCCGAGCCAGTGCCAGTGGGCGCGCCAGACCGGGCGCATCGCATAGTCGGGCAGGCGGGCCGGATCCCGCCACTCGTCCTCCGCGCTGTCCCAGGTCACGCCGGACGGGCGCTGCATGCGGATGAACTCGAACTTCACCATGAACCGCTTCAGGTCGGTGAAGTTCTTCATCTTCCGGTGCCAGATGTCGTAGTGGATCATCATGCAGGTGCCGGCCGGGCCCTCGGCGCAGCGGCCGAGCTGCTCGATGTCCTCCAGCCGCTGGGCGATGCACTGGCTGCCGGGGATGACGCCGGTCGGCCCGATCTGCTCGAAGATCGCCTGCGGGTAGTACATGATCATCACCCACCACGGGTGATGGTTGTGCACCTTGCGCTTGTAGCCCCAGTAGCTGTCGTGGTGCCAGACCTGGGCGTCGCTGCCCGGCGGGTTGTCGTGCAGCACCCGGTGCGGATGCATCAGGTAGCCGTCGCCCAGCACGCTGGTCAGCGCGCCCTTCACCACCGGGTCGTCGAACACCAGCTGCAGCTCGGGCACCAGCGGCAGCAGGTTGTTGCCGGGGTTGTCGTCGTTGTCCGAACCGATGATCCGGTCGAAGCGGCGGTACAGGTCCTGGTGGAACTCCGCCGGCAGCTCCGGCTGCAGCAGCAGGTAGCCGTTGGCGAGGAACTGGCGCACCTGGTCATCGTCGAGCAGCTTCGGCGTGACCGGCCGCAGCAGGTCCGGCCGGCGCGCCTGCGTGACCACGCCCTCCTCGTAGAGGAACTGACGCTGGTAACGCCATTCCGGCGGGCGTTCGCGGACTTCCATGGCTGGGCCTCCCGAGATCCGAGACGTGCTGCGTTCCCCTCGGCGCGGGACGGTCGCGGCACTTCGAAACGTTTCGGCGGAGATTACACGAGCGGCGCGATCATGCAAGTGTTCGCACCGCCGGCGGCTGCGTGTATGAACGCGTCCGACCACCGCAACGGCATTCGAGGACAAGTTGAAGCGACAGATCGCCACCATCCGCGACGTGGCCGAGGCGGCCGGCGTGTCGATCGCGACGGTTTCGGCCGTGCTGAACCAGAGCGCCCGGGTCAGCCCGGCGCGCGAGGCCCGCGTGCGCCGCGCGGTGGCGGAGCTGGGCTATGCGCCGCAGCGGTCCGCCCGCAGCCTGCGTCAGGGCAAGACCATGATGCTGTCGCTGATCGTGCCCGACATCGCCAACCCGTTCTTCGGCACGATCGGCCGGATCGTCGAGCGCGAGGCCGACCAGCGCGGCTATGCGCTGCTGCTGAACAATTCCGGCGAGGACGAGGTCAAGGAGCGGCGCTACCTCGGCCATGCCCGCGCGCAGGACGTCGACGGCCTGATCCTGTCGATCACCGGCCCGCACGAGACCTATACCCAGGACTGGCGCGAGCATATCGGCGTGCCGACCGTGCTGGTCGACCGCGACATCCCCGGGCTGGACCTGGAATGCGTGACCACCGACAACCGGCTGGCGGCCGAACTGGCGGTGCGGCACCTGCTGAGCCTGGGCCACCGCCGGATCGGCGCCGTGCTGGGGCCCGACCATCTGTCGCCGTCGCTGGAACGGTCGGCCGGATTCGAGGCCGCGCTGAACGGCAGCGACGCCGAGCGCGACCCCGAGCTGTTCCGCAAGGCGGACTTCCACAGCCCGGATGCCTACCGCAAGTGCCAGGCGCTGCTGGCGCTGCCGAAGCGCCCGACCGCGATCTTCGTCGCCAACAACCTGATGGCGATCGGCGCGCTGCGCGCCATCGCCGAGGCCGGCCTCAGGGTGCCGGACGACCTGTCGGTGGTGACGATCGACGATTTCGAGTGGGCCAACGCCTTCTATCCGCGCCTGACCACCGTCTCGCAGCCGCTGGAAGCAATCGGCCGCCGCGCGGTCGAGCGGCTGATGCCGCTGCTGCGCGGCGAGGGGCCGACCGCGCCGCGGCGCGAGCTGCTGGAGCCGGAGCTGATCGTGCGCGACAGCTGCGCGCCGCCGGCCCGGCGCAGGCGGCGCTGACCTGCGTCAAGGCGACCCGTCCCACCGCGGCCGAAAATGAAAGGGCGGTCTGCTAGGATCGCCGCCGCGCCCGTCGGGCGGGGGAAACCGGGAGCACGGACGGGCCCGTGAGCAGGACCAACAGGCTGGTGATCGCGTTGGCCGTCGTGGCAGCGGCGGCCGCCGCCGGATGGTGGTGGCTGAACGACGGCAACGGCCTGCCCGACTACATCGGCTCCGGCAACGGCCGCATCGAGGCCGAGCAGGTGACCGTCGCCACCCGCGTCCCCGGCCGGGTCGACGACGTGCTGGTCGAAGAGGGCGACAGCGTCGCCGCCGGCCAGGTGCTGGCGCTGATGGACACCGCCGAGCTGGACGCCAGCCTGGCCAGGGCACAGGCGGACATCGCCTATCAGCGCGAGGTCGCCGCGCAGGCTGAGGCCGCGATCGCCCAGCGCGAGAGCGAGCTGCATCTCGCCGAGCAGGAGCTGGAGCGCGCCGTGGCGCTGCTGGAGAAGGGCTTCATCAGCCGCCAGGCCTACGACCAGCGCGAGGCGGCAGTGGAGACCGCGCGCGCCGCGCTGCGTGCCGCAGAGGCCGCCCTGGCCAGCGCCGAGCGCGCGGTGGATGCGGCCGACGCCGAGGCCGCGCGGATCGAGACCCAGATCGACGACGCCATCCTGACCGCGCCGCGCGACGGCCGGGTGCAGTACCGGCTGGCCGAGCCGGGCGAGGTGCTGGGCGCCGGCGGCCCGGTATTGACGCTGCTCGACCTCAGCAACGTCACCATGACCGTGTTCCTGCCCACCGATCAGGTCGGCCGGGTGGCGATGGGCGCCGAGGCCCGCATCGTGCTGGACGCCGCGCCGGACTACGTGATCCCGGCCACCGTCTCGTTCATCGCCGCCGAGGCCCAGTTCACCCCGCGCGAGGTGGAAACCCGCAGCGAGCGCGAGAAGCTGATGTTCCGGGTCAAGGTCCGCATCGCGCCGGACCTGCTGCGCGCCCATGCCGACCAGGTGAAGACCGGCCTGCCCGGCGAGGCGTTCATCATGCTCGCGCCGGGCGGCGACTGGCCCGAGGCGCTGGCGGTGCGGCTGCCCGCCGCCGGGTCGTGACCGACGCGGCCGCCGCGGTCCGCGTCGCCGGCGTCGGCCACCGCTATCGCCGCGTGGTCGCGCTGGACGACGTGGCGATTGCCGTGCCGAACGGCGCCGTGGTCGGCCTGATCGGGCCGGACGGGGTCGGCAAGTCGACCCTGCTCGGGCTGATCGCCGGCGCCCGCGCGATCCAGGCCGGCACGGTCGAGGTGCTTGGCGGCGACATGGCCTCGCGCCGTCATCGCACCGCCGTGTGCCCGCGCATCGCCTACATGCCGCAGGGGCTGGGCAGGAACCTGTACATGGACCTGACCGTGGCCGAGAACCTGGCGTTCTTCGGCCGCCTGTTCGGCCAGGACCGCGACGAGCGGCGGCGGCGGATCGACGTGCTGCTGCGCGCCACCGGCCTCGAGCCCTTCCCCGACCGGCCGGCCGGCAAGCTGTCCGGCGGCATGAAGCAGAAGCTCGGCCTGTGCTGCGCGCTGATCCACGACCCCGACCTGCTGGTGCTGGACGAGCCGACCACCGGCGTCGACCCGCTGTCGCGCCGGCAGTTCTGGGACCTGATCGCCGACATCCGCCGGGCGCGGCCGCAGATGAGCGTCGTCGTCGCCACCGCCTATATGGACGAGGCCGAGCGGTTCGACCTGCTGTTCGCCATGAATGCGGGCCGGGTGCTGGCCAACGGCAGCCCGGCGGAGTTGATCGCGCGCACCGGCGCCGACAGCGTGGAGCACGCCTTCGTTGCCCTGCTGCCGGCGGCGCAGCAGGCCGAGCACGCCGAGCTGGCGATCGCACCGCGGCGGTTGCACGACGGCGCGCCGGCCATCGTCGCCGAGGGGCTGACCTGCCGGTTCGGCGACTTCACCGCGGTCGACAACGTCAGCTTCCGCATCGAGAAGGGCGAGATCTTCGGCTTCCTCGGCTCCAACGGCTGCGGCAAGACCACGACGATGAAGATGCTGACCGGCCTGCTGCAGCCCAGCGCCGGCGAGGCCTGGCTGTTCGGCGCGCGCACCAACTCCCACGACATCGCCACCCGCAAGCGGGTCGGCTACATGTCGCAGTCCTTCTCGCTCTACGGCGAGCTCAGCGTGCTGCAGAACCTGTGGCTGCATGCGCGGCTGTTCCACCTGGGCGAGGCCCGGGCGAAGGCGCGCATCGCCGCGCTGGTCGCCGACTTCGGGCTGGCCGGCTATGGCGACGAGCTGGCGCAGCGGCTGCCGCTGGGCGTGCGCCAGCGGCTGTCGCTGGCGGTGGCGATCATCCACGAGCCGGAGATGCTGATTCTCGACGAGCCGACCTCCGGCGTCGACCCGGTGGCGCGCGACCGGTTCTGGGCGCTGCTGATCGACCTGTCGCGCAACCGCGGGGTCACCATCTTCATCTCGACCCACTTCATGAACGAGGCCGAGCGCTGCGACCGCATCTCGCTGATGGATGCGGGCCGGGTGCTGGCCAGCGACACGCCGGCGGCGCTGATCGCGGCCAAGGGGGCGGGGACGCTGGAGGAGGCGTTCATCGCCTATCTGCAGGCGGCAGCCCCGGCCCGCGCCGCACCGGCACAGCCGGTGGCACCGCCGCCGGCCGTGCCCGCGCCGCCGCCGCGGCCGATGCGCTTCAGCCGCCGACGCCTGCTGGCCTACTCGCGGCGCGAGACGATGGAGCTGGTCCGCGACCCGATCCGGCTGGCCTTCGCCCTGCTCGGCACCGCCATGCTGATGCTGGTGTTCGGCTATGGCATCACCTTCGACGTCGAGGACCTGTCCTACGCCGCGCTCGACGGCGACCGCACGCCGGAGAGCCGGGCCTATCTGGAGTCCTTCTCCAGCTCGCGTTATTTCATCGAGCGGCCGCCGATCGCCGACCATGCCGAGATGGACCGGCGGCTGCAGTCCGGCGAGATCATCCTGGCGCTGGAGATCCCGCCCGGCTTCGGCCGCGACCTCGCCCGCGGCGACCCCGCCGAGGTGGCGGCCTGGATCGACGGCGGCATGCCATTCCGGGCCGAGACCGTGCGCGGCTATGTGGAAGGCCTGCACCGGGACTATCTGGCCGAGCTCGGCCGCCGTGCCACCGGGCGCACGCCGCAGTCCGCGCCGGCCACCGTCGAGACCCGCTTCCGCTACAACCAGGCGTTCAAGAGCATCAACACGATGGTGCCGATCATCGTGGCGCTGCTGCTGATCTTCATCCCGGCGGTGCTGACCGCGCTGGGCGTGGTGCGGGAGAAGGAGCTGGGCTCGATCACCAACCTGCACGTGACGCCGGTGACGCGGCGAGTTCCTGCTCGGCAAGCAGCTGCCCTATGTGGCGATCGGCATGGTCAACTTCCTGGCGATGGCCGCGCTGGCCCAGTTCCTGTTCGGCGTGCCGGTCAAGGGCAGCTTCGCGACGCTGACCGTCGGCGCCCTGCTCTATGTCATCGCCACCACCGGCCTCGGCCTCATGGTGTCCGGCTTCACCCGCACCCAGATCGCCGCCCTGTTCGCCAGCGCGATCGCGACCATGGTGCCGGCGACCCTGTTCTCCGGCATGATGCAGCCGGTCGCCTCGCTGGAAGGCGGTGCCGCGCTGGTCGGCCAGGCCTTCCCGACCAGCTATTTCATGCTGGTCAGCCTCGGCACCTACGCCAAGGCGCTGGACTTCCGCGAGCTGGCGCCGCACCTGCTGGCGCTGGCCGCCTTCTTCCCCGTGCTCACCGCGGTCAGCGTGCTGCTGCTGCGCAAGCAGGAGCGCTGAGCGTGCGCTGGCTGGCGACCGTGTTCCGGCTCGGGGTCAAGGAGCTGTACAGCCTGCGCCGCGACTACGTGCTGCTGGTGCTGATCGCGTGGGCGTTCAGCCTGTCGGTCCACACCGCGGCCACCGGCGTGGCGCACGACCTGCGCAACGGCTCGATCGCGCTGGTCGACCAGGACCGCTCCGCGCTGTCGGCCCGCATCGCCGAAGGCTTCCTGGCGCCCAGCTTCAAGCCGCCCGACTTCATCGACTTCGCCGAGATCGACCCGGCGATGGACGTCGGCCGCTACACCTTCGTCGTGGTGATCCCGCCCGGCTTCGAGGCCGACGTGGTCGCCGGGCGCAGGCCGGCGGTGCAGGTCGATGTCGACGCCACCGCGATGATGCAGGCCGGCATCGGCGCCGGCTACATCGCCGCCATCGTCGGCGAGGAGGTGGCCCGCTTCGTCGACCCGGCCGGGCGGGCGGCGCCGGCGCCGGTCAGCCTGCGCGCGCGCTATGCCTTCAACCCGAACCTGACCAGCTCCTGGTTCACCAGCGTGATGGAGATCATCAACAACGTCTCCATGCTGGCGATCGTGCTGACCGGTGCGGCGCTGATCCGCGAACGCGAGCACGGCACCATCGAGCACCTGCTGGTGATGCCGGTCGGCCCGCTGCAGATCATGCTGGCCAAGGTCTGGGCCAACGGCCTGGTCATCCTGGTCGCGGTCGCGCTGTCGCTGTGGATCGTGGTCGAGACGCTGCTGCAGGTGCCGGTGGCCGGCTCGCGGCCGTTGTTCCTGGCCGGCGTGGTGCTGTACCTGTTCTTCGCCACCGCGCTCGGCATCTTCCTGGCGACGCTGGCGCGGTCGATGCCGCAGTTCGGCCTGCTGTTCATGCTGGTGGTGCTGCCGATGAACATGCTGTCCGGCGGCGAGACACCGACCGAAAGCCAGCCGGAGGCGCTGCAGGCGCTGATGCAGGCGGTGCCGTCGACCCACTTCGTCGCTTTCGCCCAGGCGATCCTGTTCCGCGGCGCCGGCCTCGGCATCGTCTGGCCGCAGTTCGCGCTGGTCGCCGCGATCGGCGGCGCCTTCTTCGCCTTCGCCGCGATCCGCTTCCGCCGCAACATCGGCGCGCTGCGCGGCTGACCCGTTGATCCGGGTCAAGGAGCCGCCGCACAAGCGGGCCTAGGGTCGAAGCGGTCGCGGCGCGGCAAGGGGCGCCGCAGCGAGACACGGCAAGGAGGACCTGGCCATGGCCGATCTGGCGCATTCCCACGCCCAGACCGAGGCGGTCGGCGTGTTCGAGACCCACGAGGCGCTGGAGGCGGCCGTCGACGACCTGCTCAGCGACGGCTTCGACCGCGCCGATGTCAGCCTGCTCGCCGATGTGCCGACGGTCGAAGCCAAGCTCGGCCACCGCTATCGCCGGGTCGACGAGGTGGAGGACGAGGCCGACGCACCGCGCACCGCCTTCGTCTCGACCGAGACCCGCGGCGAAACCACCGGCGGTCTCGTCGGCGCGCTGGTCTATGTCGGCGCGGTGGCGGCGGCCGGTGCCGTCGTCGCATCCGGCGGCGCGCTGGCCGCAGCCCTGGTCGCCGCGGCGGTCGCCGGCGGCACCGGCGGCATGATCGGCGCCGCTCTCGCCCGGCTGATCGACGTGCGCCACGCCCATGCGCTGCAGGCGCAGATCGAGCGCGGCGGGCTGGTGCTGTGGGTCAGGACCCGCGACCCGATGCACGAGGCACGGGCGGCGCGCATCCTGGACAAGCACGGCGCCCGCGACGTCCACGTCCACGCCTTGGACTGACCGGCGCGCGAGGACACCGCACCGCCATGGGCCCGGACGATGCAAAGGAGCGGCTGACCTACGACCGCGTCGTCGCCGTCGCCGGGCAGATTCCGGCGTGGAAGGTCTCCGCGATCCTGGCGCTGGGCGCCACGGTCGACGAGCTGGAGCAGGCCGTCGCGCTGGTGTCCGCCGAGGCCGGCATGGACGGCGCGCCGCACGTGGCGCGCGCCAGCCGGGTCGGCAGCATCCACGACATCCTGGCCGGCGAGCGCATCGAGGGCAGTTGAGGCCGGCTGGGCGGCGGCCGAAGGAGGAGCAGCATGCTGACCATTTCGCCGGAGACGGTATGCCGGATCGTGATGAAGGCCCGCGCATTCGACGCCAAGGTCGCGCCGAACCTGTCCGACCCCGGCTCCAACCCCACCGACGACAACGAGGCGGCAGTGCTGGCCGACTATGGCGACGACCCGGTGGTGCAGGAACTGAGCAGCGCGATCGAGGACCTGAACGCGGACGCGCAGCTCGACATCATCGCGCTGACCTGGCTCGGCCGCGGCGACTTCGACGACTGGGCCGAGGCCCGCGAGCAGGCCGCCGACACCGCCGGCCGCAACATGCCGGACTACTTGCTCGGCATCCCGCTGCTGGCGACCTATCTGGAGGAGGGGCTGGCGCAGCTGGGCCACTCCTGCCAGCCGTTCGAACAGGGCCATCTGTAGCGGCGGCGCCCGATGCCCGACTTCCCGATCCTGCTGGTCTGCTATTCGCGCAGCGGTCGCACCCGCACCGTCGCCGCCCGCGTGGCTGAACGCTGCGGCGGCCGGCTCGCCGTGATCGAGGACGTGCGCAGCCGCGCCGGACCGTTCGCCTATTTCCGCTCCGCCTTCGAGGCCCTGAAGGGTCGGCTGCCGGCGATCCGCGAGCCCGATGCCGATCCGGCCGCCCATGCGCTGGTAGTGCTGGCGACGCCGGTCTGGGCCGGCCGGATGGCCGCGCCGATGCGCAGCTGGCTGGCGCGCCACGCCGGGCAGATCGGCCGGCTCGCCGTGATCTGCACCCAGGGCGGTTCCGGCGCCGACCAGGTCGTCGCCGCGATCGAGGCGGTCTGCGGCCGGCCGGCCGAGGCCAGCCTGGTCGCGACCTCGCGCGAGGTCGACGACGGGCGTTACGCGGCGATGGCCGATCGGTTCGCAGCCCGCCTCGTCGCGCTCGCCGCCGACGCAGCGGACTGAGCGGCGGCGCGGCACGCCACCGGCGCCAGCGTTCCGCTCCCAAGCAGCCGCGCCGCGGCTGTGCGCCGCATCACAGCCCGCGCGGACCGTGGTGAACCGCGTTCACTTCTGCCACGCCCTACATGCACCACCGTCGCGATCATGCCGGTGGAGTGTTGGAGCAGGTCATGAACATCCATGGCGTCTTCAGGTCCGCCTTCGTCCTCCCGCTGCTGGCGCTGCCGGCGGCGGCGCCCACCCCGGCCCTCGCCCTCGACAACGGTCTCGGCTATACCCGCTGCGAGTGCGGGTGCGACCTGCCGGGCGGCAGAAGCGTCCTTCTCACGGTCGCCAACCACGGCATCGGCTGTGCCGCCTTCAACAACCGGCCCTGCAACAGCGAAAACCCCAACACCGGGCTGATCGAGACCGGCCGCATCTTCCAGTGCTGGCCGGACGACGACGTGACCATCACCGACGATCCGCGCTTCAACGGCACGTTCACCACGGGCGGGTCCACGCCGGTGCCGCAGACGGCGCTGCCGCAGTCCGGACAGGGCGTGAACGGCCAGTAGCCGGTTGCCCGTCGTGCCTGAGCCGGCCGAATAGCGCGGCGCGCCTGGCGGCCCCAGCGCCGGCTCAGGCGCCTTCCTCGATCTCGCCGGCTCAGGCGCCTTGCTTGATCTGCAGCTTCGCCCAGCTGTCGCGCAGCCCGACGGTGCGGTTGAACACCGGCTTGTCCGGCGTCGAGTCCGCGTCGCGGGTGAAATAGCCGAGCCGCTCGAACTGCACCGGCGCCTCGCCGGCCTGCGCCAGCGCCGGTTCGAGGGCTCCGGTCACCACCTTCAGCGAGTCGGGGTTGATGTCGGCCAGCCAGTCGCCGGCGCTGCCCGGCTCCGGCTCGCGGAACAGGTGGTCGTAGAGCCGCACCTCGGCCGGCACCGCGTGGGCGGACGACACCCAGTGCAGCGTGCCGCGCACCTTGCGCCCGTCCGGTGCGTCGCCGCCGCGGGTGGCGGGGTCGTAGGTGCAGCGCAGTTCGACGATCTTGCCAGCAGAGTCCACCATCACGTCGTGGCAGGTGATGAAATAGGCATAGCGCAGCCGCACCTCGCGGCCCGGCGCCAGCCGGAAGAACTTGTTCGGCGGGTTCTCCATGAAGTCGTCGCGCTCGATCAGCAGCTCGCGGCCGAACGGCACCTGGCGCGTGCCCGCGGCCGGGTCCTCCGGGTTGTTGACCGCATCGAGCAGCTCGCCCTCGCCCTCCGGGTAGTTCTCGATCACCACCCGCACCGGGTCCAGCACCGCCATCCGCCGTTCCGCCGTCTTGTTCAGCAGCTCGCGGATGCAGTGGTCGAGCAGGGCGCGGTCGACCAGGTTGTCGGCGCGCGCCACCCCGACCCGGCCGATGAAGTCGCGGATCGCCGCCGCCGGCACGCCGCGGCGCCGGAGCCCGCGGATGGTCGGCATGCGCGGGTCGTCCCAGCCGGCGACGTGCCGGTCGGTGACCAGCTGGATCAGCCGCCGCTTCGACAGCACGGTGTAGCCCAGGTTCAGCCGGGCGAACTCGTACTGGTAGGGCCGCGACGGCACCGGCAGGTTGTCGATCAGCCAGTCGTAGAGCGGCCGGTGGTCCTCGAACTCCAGCGTGCAGATCGAATGGGTCACGCCCTCGATGGCGTCGGACTGGCCGTGGGCGAAATCGTAGGTCGGATAGATGCACCAGGCATCGCCGGTACGCGGGTGATGGGCGTGCAGGATGCGGTAGATCACCGGGTCGCGCAGGTTGATGTTGCCGGACGCCATGTCGATCTTCGCCCGCAGCACGCGCGCGCCGTTGGGGAATTCGCCGGCGCGCATGCGGCGGAACAGGTCCAGGTTCTCCGCCGGCGCGCGGTCGCGCCACGGGCTCGGCCGGCCCGGCTCGGTCAGCGTGCCGCGATAGTCGCGGATCTCGTCGGCGCTGAGGTCGTCGACATAGGCCTTGCCGTGCCCGATCAGGTGCTCGGCCCAGGCGTAGAGCTGCTCGAAATAGTCCGAGGCGAAGCGCAGGTGATCGCCCCAGTCGAAGCCCATCCAGCGCACGTCCTCCTGGATCGCCTCGATATACTCCTGCTCCTCCTTCACCGGGTTGGTGTCGTCGAAGCGCAGGGTGCAGTGGCCGCCGAATTCCTGCGCCACGCCGAAATTCAGGCAGATCGACTTGGCGTGGCCGATGTGCAGATAGCCATTCGGCTCCGGCGGGAAGCGGGTGACCGGCGCGGCGACGCGGCCGGCGGCGATGTCGGCGCGGACGATGTCGCGGATGAAGTCGCGCCGCCCGGCATCGGCGGCGTCGGCGGTCTCGGGCGAGGCGGGCACGGGCGACCTGCTGTCTGTTCGGTTGACGGGCCCGCCGAGAGGCGGGCGCCGGTCTCATGCCACAGATGGCCGGCGCGGCCAAGCGCAGCGACGCTTGCGGCAGATCAACCCGCGTCCCGGCGGACCGCGCTAGCCTGCCGGCGTGGGACCACGGATACCGTGCGTCCGCAGCGACGGGGGATGGCGATGAGCGCGACCGGACTGCCTGTTTTCGACGAGACCGTGCAGCTGACCAACATCTGGCTGAACGAGCTGATGGAGGCGATGGGCTGGACCGATCGCCACCGCGCCTATCTGGGGCTCAGGGTCACGCTGCAGCAACTGCGCGACCACCTGCCGGTCGACGAGGCGGCCCACCTCGGCGCCCAGCTGCCGATGCTGGTGCGCGGCTTCTACTACGAGGGCTGGCACCCGGCGCACAAGCCGCTGAAGGCGCGCGACCAGGACGCCTTCCTGATCGCCCTGCACAACGGCTTCCGCCAGCTGCCGACCGACGAGCCGATCGACCCTGCGGCGGTCGCCGGCGCGGTGTTCGGCCTGGTCGGCCGCCGCATCGCGGCGGGCGAGGCGCGCCAGGTGCGCGAGGCGCTGCCGCGCGGAATCCGCGCGCTGTGGCCGGAGCCGGCGGCAGCCGCTCACGGCTGATTTTCCGCCCGGTTCGGGCCGTCGCCCGGCCCCGCCGCGCGCGCCGCGCGGGTCCGGGGCCGCTATTGACTTCGATGCGACACAACGCGGAGAGTGCGCGGACAACAAGCGCGGCCACGGCAGTCGCCGAAACCGGCCCGCGCAAATTGGCCAACGGGAGGATGCCAATATGCGGTTCAGACACATGCTCGGCCTCGTAGCCTGCTCGGCCGCCCTGTGGAGCACCACGGCGCTGGCCCAGGCGATCGTGCCGCAGAAGGGGATGGAAGCCGACCTGGTGTTGCTGCCGAAGTTCCTCGGCATCCTGCCGTTCGACCAGGCCCACCAGGGCGCGCAGGAAGCCCATGCCGAGCTGGAGAACCCGGGCGAGCTGCTCTATGTCGGCCCGACGCCCGAGAACAGCGTCGCCGGCCAGATCGAGATCATGACCACGGCCGCCACCCAGGGCCAGGACGCCGTGATGCTGTCGAACAACGCCGGCGACCAGATCGCGCCGGCGGCGGTCGCGGCCGGCGAGGCCGGCGTCAAGGTGGTGACCTGGGATTCGCCGATCCCGTCCGCCGAGGGCGAGATCCTGTTCGTCGCCCAGGTCGACTTCACCGAGATCGGCGTGGTGATGGCCGACATGGCCCACTCCATCCTCGGCGGCGAGGGCCAGTTCGCCATCCTGTCCGCGACCCCGGACGCGGCCAACCAGAACGCCTGGATCGCGGCGATGCACACCGCGCTCGAGGATCCGAAATACGCCGGCCTCGAGCTGGTCGACACCGTCTATGGCGACGACATCTCCGAGGTCAGTTACAACCGCGCCCTCGGGCTCATCGACCAGCATCCCGACCTCGGCCTGATCATGGCGCCGACCTCGGTCGGCATCGTCGCCGCGGCCAAGGCGATGCAGGACGAGGGCCTGTGCGACCAGGTCAAGGTCTCCGGCCTGGGCGTGCCGGCGGAGATGGTCTCCTACACGCTGAACGGCTGCGCGCCCGAATTCGCGCTGTGGAGCTTCGTCGATCTCGGCTACCTGACCTACTACGTCACCTACCTGATCGCGACCGGCCAGATGGCCGGCGAGGTCGGCGACACCTTCGAGGCCGGCCGCATGGGCACCTACACGGTCGAGAAGGACCCGACCCGCGACGTCGGCAACCGCGTGCTGATGGGCCCGTTCACGGTCTACAACGCGGAGAACGTCGAGGCCGCCGCGCAATAGGCCGAGCCCCCGGCCCGTACGGCCCGTCGCGGCGGGCCGGCTACGGGCCGGGAACTTGCCCGAACGCCGGGCTCCAGGCCCCGTCATAGCCCTCGCGTCATGCCCGGCCTCGTGCCGGGCATCCACGCCTCCTGCGGCAACAGCCGCAAGGGCGTGGATGGTCGGGACCGACCCGACCAAGACGGCCGGGGCCTTTCCGAGAAAGGCGCGCGACCGCCCCGATGACCGAACCCGTCCTGCAGCTGCGCGGGATCTCCAAGCGCTTCGCCGGCACCGAGGTGGTCAGCGGCATTTCGCTCGACCTGCTTCCCGGCGAGATCCACGCGTTGGTCGGCGAGAACGGCGCCGGCAAGTCGACGCTGATCAAGATCATGACCGGCGTGCACCAGCCCAGCGCCGGCGAGGTGCTGGTCGACGGCAGGGCGGTGACCATCGCCAACACCCAGGCGGCGCAGGCGCTGGGCGTGGCGGCGATCTTCCAGGAGCCGATGGTGTTTCCGGACCTGGACGTGGCCGAGAACATCTTCATCAGCCACCTGCGGCTCGGCGCCTTCGTCAACTGGCGCCGGATGCACGCCGAGGCCCGCGCGCTGATCGCCCGCCTCGGCGTCACCCTGGACGTCACCCGCCCGGCCAGCGGGCTCACGCTCGCCGAACAGCAGACGGTGGAGATCGCCCGCGCCATCTCGCTCGACGTCAGGGTGCTGATCATGGACGAGCCGACCGCCTCGCTGTCGGCGCACGAGGTCGAGCAGCTGATGAAGATCGCCCGCACCCTGCGCGAGCAGGGCGTGGCCGTGCTCTACATCAGCCACCGGCTGGAGGAGGTGTTCGCGCTGGCCGACCGGGTGACGGTGCTGCGCGACGGCAAGCTGATCTCGACCAACCCGACCGCGGCCGTGACCGGCGACAGCCTGATCCGCGACATGGTCGGCCGCAACCTGGAGGACTATTTCGGCCGCGAGGTCAGCCACCGCACCGGCGACGTGCTGCTGTCGGTCGAGGGCCTGGGCAAGGCCGGCGTGTTCGGCGGGGTCGGCTTCGAGGTCCACCGCGGCGAGATCCTGTGCTTCGCCGGGCTGATCGGCGCGCGCCGCACCGACGTGGCGCTGGCGCTGTTCGGCGTGGAGCCGGCCGACGCCGGCACGATCCGCTTCGACGGCCGGCCGGTATCGATCGCATCGCCGCGCGCCGCGCTGCGGCTCGGCATCGCCTATGTCTCGGAGGATCGCCGCAAGCTGGGCCTGGCGCTGCCGATGTCGATCGTCGCCAATATCTCGCTGCCGACGCTGGACCGCTTCCTCACCGGCTTCGGCCTGATCCGCCGCCACGCCGAGTTCGCCACCGCCGAGCGCTTCCGCGAGCGGCTGAACATCCGCACCACCAGCCTGGACGTGGAGGTCGGCAAGCTGTCCGGCGGCAACCAGCAGAAGGTGATGCTGAGCAAGTGGCTGAACGCGGAGCCGAAGCTGCTGATCGTCGACGAGCCGACCCGCGGCATCGACGTCGGCGCCAAGGCCGAGGTGCACCAGATCATCCGCGACCTGGCCGCGGCCGGCGTCGCGGTGATCGTAATCTCGTCGGACCTGCCGGAAGTGATGGCGCTGGCCGACCGCATCCTGGTCATGCGCGAGGGCCGGCAGATGGGCGTGTTCGACGCCGGCGACGCCACCCAGGAACAGGTGATGCGGCTGGCCACCGGCCAGACGACCCGCCAGGACGCGGCCTGAGATGAGCTGGCTGATCGACCGGCTGCACCCGCAGACGCTGCGCCTGCTGGCGCTGATCGTGGTGATGGCGCTGGTGATCGTCTTCTTCGGCAGCGTGGTCGACAACTACTACAACGCACGGATGTTCACCCGGGTGACCACCAGCGTGGCGATCGTGCTGCTGATCGCGGCCGGCCAGTCGCTGGTGGTGCTGACCCGCAACATCGACCTGTCGGTCGGCTCCATCGTCGGCTTCACCGCCTATTTCGTCGGCGACCTGCTGGCCGGCACGCCCGATCTCAGCCCGGTGCTGGCGGTGCTGGTGGCGGTGGCGGTCGGCGGGCTGTTCGGCGTCGTCAACGGGCTGGTCGTCGCCTATGGCCGGGTGCCGGCGATCATCGTCACGCTGGGCACGATGGCGCTGTTCCGCACCCTGCTGGTCGAGTATGGCGAGGCGCGGTCGATCACCACCCAGTCGCTGCCGCAGTGGCTGGTCGAGCTGCCGCCGGTGAACCTGTTCGAGCTCGGCGGGCTGCAGTTCCGGCTGACCTTCGTCATCGCGGTGGTGGTGGTGATCCTGGTCCACCTGTTCCTGACCCGGCTGCGGCTGGGCCGCAAGTTCTACGCCGTCGGCTCCAACCCCGAGGCGGCGGTCACCGCCGGCATCAACACGCGCTGGATCGTGTTCCTGGCCTTCGTGCTGTGCGGCGCGCTGGCCGGGCTGGCCGGCTTCCTCTACCTGGCCAAGTTCGGCAACATCACCGTCACCGCCGGGCTGCAGCTGGAGCTGAAGTCGGTGGCGGCGGTGGTCGTCGGCGGGGTCAACATCTTCGGCGGCTCCGGCAGCGCCATCGGCGTGCTGCTGGGCGCGATCCTGGTCGACCTGATCGACAACAGCCTGGTGCGCTGGGAGCTGATCTCCGAGTTCTGGCGCGACGCCGTGCTCGGCCTGATGATCCTGCTGGCGGTGGCCGCCGACAGCTTCCTGCTGCGCCGGCTGGTGTTCGTCCGCCAGCGCCGCGCCGCGGCGCGCCAGGCCGCGGCCGAGGCGGCTGCCGATCCGACGACCCGGGCGGGCGGGCGGCCGGCAACGACGCGGGAGGGCGGCTGACATGGCTGCCGCCCGGCCCCGCTCGGCCCTGCAGATCGTCGGCGCCCGCCTGCTCGGCTGGGAAGGGTTCCTGCTGCTGATCCTGGTGGCGACCGTGGTCGCCAACGCGGTGATCTCGCCGGAGTTCCTGACCGTCGGCAACATCGTCAACCTGTTCCAGCTGTCCAGCGAGAAGATCGTCATCGCGCTGGTGATGACCCTGATCATCATCAACGGCGAGATCGACCTGTCGGTCGGCTCGATGATGGGGCTGAGCGCCTGCCTGTTCGGCTGGCTGTTCGAGCACGGGGTGGCGGCCGAGCTGGCCATCGTCATCGCGCTGGCCGCCGGTGCCTTGGGCGGCGCGTTCAACGCCTTCTGGATCACCCGCATCGGACTGCCGTCGCTGGTGGTGACGCTGGCGATGATGATCGGCTTCAGCGGCGTCGCCCGCATCCTGGTCGAGGACCGCGGCGTCACCGGCTTCCCCGACTGGTTCGACGCCCTCGGCCGGGAGGCGCTGATCGGGCCGCTGCCGCTGGCGCTGGTGGTGTTCGCCGTGCTGCTGGTGACGATGGTGGTGGTGCTGCACTTCTCCGGCTTCGGCCGCCAGGTCTACGTGATCGGCAACAACAAGGAGATGGCGCGCTATTCCGGCGTGCGGGTGAACCGCGTCAAGGCGATCCTGTTCATCGCCTCGGGCACCGTCTCCGCCCTGGCCGGGCTGCTCTACACCATGCGCGTCGCCTCGGTGCGCGGCGACATCGGCACCGGCTTCGAGCTGGACATCATCACCATCGTGCTGCTGGGCGGCATCAGCATCTTCGGCGGCTCCGGCACGCTGTTCGGCGCGCTGCTGGCCATCCTGATCGTGCTGAACCTCAGGAACGGGATGCAGCTGGTCAACATCACCGGCCACATCCAGACCGGGGTGATCGGCCTGCTGCTGATCCTGTCGGTGCTGGTGCCCAACGGCCGGGCCTGGCTCGGCGGGTTGATCGGCCGCACCGGCGCCCGGCAGGAGTGACGCGCCGCGTCGCCGGCTCTCGCCCTTGGCGCGACCGGACGTTATGTTAACGATAACACGACAGCGTTCTGCCAGGGAGGGACCGACGATGGGCTATGCCCCCGCCGCCGCGCGCTATGCGGCGATGACCTACAACCGCTGCGGCCGCAGCGGGCTGAAGCTGCCGGCGATCGCGCTGGGGCTGTGGCACAACTTCGGCGGGCTGGCGCCGCGGGAGAACGCCCGGGCGATGTGCCGCACCGCCTTCGACGCCGGCGTCACCCATTTCGACCTGGCCAACAACTACGGCCCGCCGCCGGGCTCGGCCGAGGAGGCATTCGGCGCGATCCTGCGCGCCGACTTCGCCGCCCACCGCGACGAGCTGATCGTCTCGACCAAGGCCGGCTATCGGATGTGGGACGGGCCCTATGGCGAATGGGGCGGCCGCAAGTACCTGCTGGCCAGCCTGGACCGCAGCCTGCAGCGGCTGGGCCTGGACTATGTCGACATCTTCTACTCGCACCGCTTCGACCCGGACACGCCGCTGGAGGAGACGATGGGCGCCCTGGACACGGCGGTGCGCCAAGGCAAGGCGCTCTATGTCGGCATCTCGTCGTACAATGCCGAGCAGACCCGCCGCGCCGCCGCGATCCTGCGCGAGCTGGGCACGCCCTGCCTGATCCACCAGCCGAGCTATTCGATGCTCAACCGCTGGATCGAGGACGACTTCCTGCTCGACACGCTCGCCGGCGAGGGCATGGGCTGCATCGCCTTCTCGCCGATGGCCCAGGGCCTGCTGACCGGCCGCTATCTCGACGGCATCCCGGCCGACAGCCGGGCGGCGGCCGGCACCGGGCTGTCGGCCGGCCGGATCGACGAAGCCATGCGCGCCCGGCTGCGGGCGCTGAACGACATCGCCGCCGCACGCGGCCAGACGCTGGCGCAGATGGCGCTGGCCTGGGTGCTGCGCGATCGGCGGATGACGTCGGCGCTGATCGGTGCCAGCCGGCCGGAGCAGATCGCGGACTGCGTGCGCGCGCTCGACGCGCCCGGCTTCGACGACGCCGAGCTGCAGCGGATCGAGGCGGTGCTGGCCGGATAGGCCGCGAAAGCCGGCGAAAAAGGCCATCGCCGGCTTGACATCGCCGGCCCCGCCCGGTATCAACCGCGCCTTCGCACGCGAAGACCATCGCGCATCGAGGACAGGACCATGAAAGTCGTCAGCTCGCTGAAGACGCTGAAGTCGCGCCACAAGGGCTGCCGCGTGGTGCGTCGCAAGCGCCGGATCTACGTGATCAACAAGTCGAACCCGCGCTTCAAGGCCCGCCAGGGCTGAGCGCCGCCGCGCGCAAGCGCGGCCGACCCGCCACCTTCCCACAGTGCCGCCGGCGGTCCCCGCCGGCATCCCCCGCGACGGCCGCGCCGTTTCCGCGCCCCGTCGCTCCGCATGCGCCGGGCTTGACCTGCCCGGCGCGGCCTTCTAGCTGTGCCTTCGAGGCGCGCCCGCCCGGGCCGCCGCAGCGGAGGGCCTGTCCATGCGCATGCCGGCAGCCGACGCCGACACCATCGCAAGGCGCGCGCAGATCGCCGCCGACCTGCGCGCGATCGTGCCCGGCGAGGGCGTGATCGACGCGATCGACGAGCTGCGCGCCTATGAATCCGACGGCCTGACCGCCTATCGCCAGATCCCGCTGGTCACCGTGCTGCCGGAGACGACGGCCCAGGTCAGCGCCGTGCTGAAATACTGCCACGACCGCAAGCTGAAGGTGGTGCCGCGCGGCGCCGGCACCTCGCTGTCCGGCGGCGCGCTGCCGCTGGCCGACGGCATCCTGCTCGGGCTGGGCAAGTTCAACCGCATCCTCGAGGTCGACTACGACAACCGCTGCGCCGTGGTGCAGCCCGGCGTCACCAACCTCGGCATCTCCAACGCCGTCGCCGCCGACGGCTTCTACTACGCGCCCGACCCGTCCAGTCAGATCGCCTGCACCATCGGCGGCAACGTGGCGGAGAATTCCGGCGGCGTGCACTGCCTGAAATACGGGCTGACCACCAACAACGTGCTCGGCGTCGAGTTCGTGCTGATGGACGGCACGGTGGTACGGTTCGGCGGCAAGCACCTGGACGCCGGCGGCTACGACCTGCTCGGCATCGTCACCGGCTCGGAGGGGCTGCTCGGCGTGGTGACCGAGGTCACCGTGCGGCTGCTGCGCAAGCCGACCTCGGCGCGGGCGCTGCTGATCGGCTTCCCGTCGAGCGAGGCGGCCGGCGACATGGTCGCCGCGGTGATCGCCGCCGGCATCGTGCCCGGCGGCATGGAGATGATGGACCGGCCGGCGATCCACGCCGCCGAGGACTTCGTGCGCGCCGGCTATCCGCGCGATGCCGAGGCGCTGCTGATCGTCGAGCTGGACGGCCCGCCGGCCGAGGTCGACGAGCTGATCGGCCGGGTCGAGGCGATGGCGCACGAACGCGGCGCCACCTCGCTGAAGGCCTCGACCAGCGAGGCGGAGCGGCTGCAGTTCTGGGCCGGGCGCAAGGCCGCCTTCCCCGCCGTCGGCCGCATCTCGCCCGACTACTACTGCATGGACGGCACCATCCCGCGCCGCCAGCTGCCCAGGGTGCTGGCGCGGATGGAGCAGCTGTCGGCGCACTAAGGCCTCCGGGTCGCCAACGTGTTCCACGCCGGCGACGGCAACCTGCACCCGCTGATCCTCTACGACGCCAACAAGCCGGGCGAACTGGAGGCGGCCGAGGAATTCGGCGCCGAGATCCTGAAGCTGTGCGTCGAGGTCGGCGGCGTGCTGACCGGCGAGCACGGCGTCGGCGTGGAGAAGCGCGACCTGATGCCGGTGCAGTTCGGCGAGGAGGACCTGAACCAGCAGCAGCGGGTGAAGTGCGCCTTCGACCCCGACGGCCTGCTCAACCCCGGCAAGGTGTTCCCCACCCTGCACCGCTGCGCCGAGCTCGGCCGCATGCACGTCCACCAGGGCGAGACCGCGCACAAGCACCTGCCGCGGTTCTGATTTCCCTCGCCCGCAGGGCGGGAGAGGCAGACACATCACCCCACCGCCGCCCGATCCGTCAGCGCCTGATTCGCCGCGCCGCCCGTCGGCAGCTCGCGATGACGGCGCCAGCGGCGCATGGCGGCCGCCCCCAACCACCGCTGTCATCGCGAGGCGCGTCAGCGACGCTGCGGTCCATGGCGTCGCTCGATCCGCAGGCGCGCAGATCTCCAGGCGGACTTCGGCGGCTGGCAATGCCGACGGGAACGGCCGCCCTCACCCCACCGCCGGAATTATGTCCTCGGCGAGCATCGCGCGCAGGTCGCCGACATAGCCGTCGGACCGGGCCGGGCGGTTCGGGTCGGAGGTGACGGCGACGGTCAGCGCCAGGTCCGGCACCACGTAGATCATCTGGCCGCCATAGCCGCGGGCATAGCGCACCGCCCGGCCGCCGATCTCGGCGGCGAACCAGCCGTAGCCATAGTCGTCGCCCGAGAAGGGCGAGCGGGTGCGCGGGGTCCAGCTCGTCGATCCACGTCTGGCTCACGACCGCGCGCCGCGCCACAGGCCGCCGGCCCGCGCCATCTCGCCGAAGCGGAACAGGGCGACGGCCGACAGCGCCATGTTGTTGCCGCCCATGTAGAGACCCTGCGGATCGCGGGTCCACGGCGGGATCGCGACGTCGAGCGGTCCGCCGAGCCAGTCGCGGGCCAGCGCCAGCAGGCTGGTGCCCGTCACCCGGGTCAGCACGGCGGACAGCAGGTGGTAGCTGCCGGTCGAATAGAGCATGCGCCCGCCCGGCACGTCGACGAACGGCCGGTCAGCACATAGGCGACCCAGTTGGCGCTGCCGACCCACTGGCCGTAGTTCGGGCCCGAGGTCCGCTCCAGCCCCGTGCGCATGGTCAGCAGGTGATCGACGGTGATGTCCTCGACGCGCGGGTCGGCCGCAGCCGGGACCAGCGGGCCGAGCAGCGGCGCCATCGGCGCATCGACGCCGGCGATCAGCCCGCGGTCGATGGCGATGCCGGTCAGGACGGCGACGACCGTCTTCGACACCGACTTGACGTTGACCGGCACGTCCAGCGCCGGGCCGCGGAACGCCTCGGCGAAGACGATGGCGCCGCCGTGGCCGACGACCAGCGCGTGCAATTGGTCCAGACCGCGCGCCCGCTCCACCGCGCGGGCAAGCGTCCGCGCGTCGACGGCCGGCGCGGCCGCCTGCGGCACCGCGGCCGAGGCCTGCGGCAGCGCGGCGAGGCCGATCGCGGCGCCGGCCCCCGCCAGCAGGCCGCGCCGGCCGACGGCGCCGGGTGAAACGGTCGATCGCATCACATGAGGTTCGGCCAGCCGACGCGCGCAATCAACCGCCGCGCATGCCGCCTCGCGCATTCGTGCATTGCCGGGCAAGGAACGGACTGCGGGTGACGCAGCGCGCTGGCATGATCGCGGCCTTGGCATCGACAAGGAGCGCGGCGGTGGACGGAACGCATTGCAGGCCGGGGCGACCGGCGTCGACGCCGCGGCGGCACTGGCCGAACGGATCGGCGCGCTCGACTGGCCCGCGCTGTCCGCCGACCTCGACGCCTGGGGCCACGCGGTCGCCGGGCCGCTGCTCGATCCCGGCCAGTGTGCCGCGCTGCGTGGGCTCTACGACGCCGCGGCGCCGTTCCGCAGCCGGGTGACGATGGCGCGGCACGGCTTCGGCCAGGGCGAGTACAAGTATTTCGCCGACCCGCTGCCGCCGGTCGTCGCCGCGCTGCGCGACGCGCTCTACCCGCCGCTGGCCGCGGTCGCCAACGGCTGGGCGGCGCGGCTGGGCGCGGCCCGGCGCTATCCGCCCGATCTCGACAGCTTCCGCGCCGAATGCCACGCCGCCGGCCAGACCCGGCCGACGCCGCTGCTGCTGCGCTACGGGCCCGGCGACTACAACTGCCTGCACCGCGACCTCTATGGCGACATCCATTTCCCGCTGCAGGCGGCGATCCTGCTCGACGCGCCCGGCCGCGACTTCGCCGGCGGCGAGTTCGTGCTGGTCGAGCAGCGGCCGCGCATGCAGTCGCGGGCCGCGGTGGTGCCGCTGGGCCAGGGCCAGGCGGTGCTGTTCGCGGTCGACGCCCGGCCGCGGCGCGGGGTGCGCGGCGACCACCGGGTGACGCTGCGCCACGGCGTCAGCCGGGTCCGCGCCGGCCGCCGCCACGTCCTCGGCATCATCTTTCACGACGCGCGGTGAGGCCGGCGGGTCGGTGTCCGCCGGCCTGATGCGACGACCTACTCGGCGAAGCGTCCCGGCAGGCTGAGGTCGCCCGAGGCGACATCGAACACGTCCGTCACGCACAACAGGGGCGCATGAACATGTTCGCTGACCCGCAGTCCCGCGGTGACCCCATCGAACGCCGTGTGGCCGGATACCGTGCCGGCGGTGAAGGGCACGCGCACCGTCACGCTGTCTTGCGTCAGCACGGGGTCCCAGCCCGGGCTGTCGATCAACAGCGGCAGTCCGGGCCATGTCGACGGCAGCGGCGGCGCGGCGCCGTCGGGAATGTCGACCACCCCCAACGCACCGTCGCCGCAACCCTCGGTCGGTGCCAGCACCACCCAGTGGCTGTGCCAGTCGGCCCCGTCATTGGCCGGGTCGCCATCGTTGTTCTCATCATAGAGCGGCGTGTCGTCGAAGTCCGGATGCGCCGTCACGGCGAGGGACAGGATGCCGCTGCCGGCCTCGAACCCCACCGCGGAGGGATCCAGCGACGTCGGCCAGACATAGGAGTGAACGGCGCTGCCGCCGAGCTGGCCGGCCGCCAGTGGCCGTGTCGCGCCTGCCGTTCCGGTGACGGTGATGCGGAACGTGGCAATATGGCCGTCCAGCACCACTGCCGCTTCGACGATGTCGAACGCCGCGTCCACCGATGGTGTAGCGGTCGCCGTGATCGAGCCATGGGTTTCGTCCGCCGATGCCTGCGTCGCAATCGCGATCGAAGCCGCCAAGGCAGGGAAGGACAAGATTCCGGGCGCCCGCGCGCCCTGGTTGCGGGTTGGATTTTGTGTCATCGTGCTGACGTCTCCTTGTCTTTGCCAAGAGAGGGTTGACATCTGGGCGCCCTGTCCGTTGCCGCGGGCAGGGCGTCCGCTTATTCGGCCGGGTTCGCCGCAATTGCCGTTGTTGCTGCGCTTGCGGGATTGTCGGCCGTTCGGTGGTCACCGCAGTAGACGCGTAGCTGGTCGTCGCCGAATGCGGAGTCCACGAACCGGCAATGATGGGGATGGACTGGGTCGTCGTAGGCGAACGGGCGAAAATGGGCGCATGTCACACACATCCGCTGCACCGGGATCGCCTGTGCGTCCTGTAGACCCTTGATAATCTTGATCAATACACGTTGCAGGGCCGCCTTCTCGCTGAGCGGCAAGTCGCCCATGATGCGCGTCAGCGCGACAGGTACGGCGGTCAGGCGTCGCAGCGTCTCGGCACCTGCGGCGGTCAGCGAGATGGTCGCGACGCGTCCGTCCTGACGAGCGGGCTCGCGCGTCACCAGCCTTTTGCGCCGCAAGGCCGCAATGGCGTCGCTTACGGTCGGCTGGGTTACCCCCAACTCTGCGGCCAGCGCGGTCACCCCCATCGTGCAGCCGCGGTCTAGCTGACGCAGAATCATGATCTGTGTCGGGCTCAGCCGAGCCGGCGTGCCCTCACGCTGCGCTTCTGTGCGCAGATACTGGCCCAGCTTGGCCAGCGCCAACGCCGTCTGCAACGCGTCCAAGGATGCCTCGTCGACCATCGCGGACGGAGCAAAACATAGGATTCCTATATAATCAAGCGTCGAAAGTATGAGACGTGCGGGCAGCGTCGAGAGGCATTAGGATTCGGCCATGACCGACCTGCTCGCCACCCTGCGCCCGCCGTGCACCGTCCTGGTCGACGGGCTGGTGCTGCTGGCCGGCTTCGCCGATGCCGACGCGCTGCACGGCGAGGTCGGGCGCATCGCGGCGGCGGCGCCGTTCCGCCACCTGACCACGCCCGGCGGCGGCACCATGTCGGTGGCGATGACCAATTGCGGCAGCGCCGGCTGGGTGTCGGACCGGCGCGGTTATCGCTACACGGCGACCGACCCGCTGACCGGCCGGGCATGGCCGGCGATGCCGGCGGCGTTCGCCGACCTGGCCGACCGGGCGGCGCGGGCGGCCGGCTTCGACCCGTTCGCGCCCGACGCCTGCCTGGTCAACCGCTATGCGCCGGGCACGACGCTGGGCGCGCACCAGGACAAGGACGAGGCCGACTTCGCCTTCCCCATCGTCTCGGTCTCGATCGGCCTGCCGGCGGTGTTCGCCTGGTACGGGGCCACCCGCGGCGGCACCCCGCTGACGATCCCGCTGCAGCACGGCGACGTGGTGGTGTTCGGCGGGCCGGCCCGGCGCGGCTATCACGGCGTGCGCCGGCTGAAGCCCGGCCGCCACCCGCTGACCGGCGACTGCCGCGTCAATCTGACCTTCCGCCGCGCACTGCCCTGAGCCCATCGGCGGCTTGACCCTCCAGTCACTGGAAGGTCCATGTCAGGCTGGAACCAGACCAGCGGAGATGTCGCCGTGGACGGAAGCCATCGGCACAAGACCGGCGAGAGCTGCCACGCGGCGGGCGACAGCCACCGCCACCCGGCGACGGCATATGACCATGATCATATGGCGTCGGCACCGGCCGCGGCGCACGGCTGTTGCGGCCACAAGGCCGCCGCCGGGCCTGACCCAGTGCCGGAGCCGGAACCGGCGCAGACCGCGGCGGGCGGCCATTGCTGCCACGCCCACGGCCATCACGCGCCGAAGCGGCCGGCCGGGCCAGTGCCGGCGGGCACGCAATACACCTGCCCTATGCACCCCGAGATCGTGCGCGACGGCCCGGGGGACTGCCCGAAATGCGGCATGGCGCTGGAGCCGATGGGCGTGCCGCCGGCCGACGAGGGGCCGAATCCGGAGCTGGTCGACTTCACCCGGCGGATGTGGATCGGCGCGCCGCTGGCGTTGGCGGTGTTCGTGCTGGAGATGGGCAGCCACGCCGGCCTGCCCTTCCTGGACTGGCTCGGCCACTGGCCGTTCGTGCTGCTGCAGTTCGCCCTGGCCACGCCGGTGGTGCTGTGGGTGGCGGCGCCGTTCTTCCGCCGCGGCTGGGCGTCGATCGCCAACCGCAGCCCGAACATGTGGACGCTGATCGCGCTCGGCACCGGTGCGGCCTGGGCCTACAGCGCGGCCGCCACATTCCTGCCTGGCCTGTTCCCCGCCGCGCTGCACGACGCCCACGGCATGGTGCCGGTCTATTACGAGGCGGCGTCGGTGATCATCGTGCTGGTCCTGGCCGGCCAGATCATGGAGCTGCGCGCCCGCGCCCGTACCGGCAGCGCGATCCGCGCGCTGATGGACCTGGCGCCGAAGACCGCGCGGCGCATCGCCGCCGACGGCAGCGAGGCCGACGTGCCGGTCGACGACGTGGCCGCGGGCGACCTGCTGCGGGTGCGGCCGGGCGAGGCGGTACCGGTCGACGGCCGCGTGCGCGAGGGCCGCTCCACGGTCGACGAGAGCATGATCTCCGGCGAGCCGGTGCCGGTGGAGAAGACGGCCGGCGACCCGGTGATCGGCGGCACCATGAACCGCAGCGGCGGCTTCGTGATGGTGGCCGAGCGCGTCGGCGCCGGCACCATGCTGGCCCGCATCGTCGCCCTGGTCGCCGAGGCCCAGCGCAGCCGCGCGCCGATCCAGGCCCTGGCCGACCGGGTGGCCGGCTGGTTCGTGCCGACGGTGGTGGCGGTCGCCGTCGCCGCCTTCGTCGCCTGGCTGGCCTTCGGCCCCAGCCCGGCGCTGACCTATGCGCTGGTCGCGGCGGTGTCGGTGCTGATCATCGCCTGCCCCTGCGCGCTGGGCCTGGCCACACCGATGTCGATCATGGTCGCCACCGGCCGCGGCGCGCAGGAAGGGCTGCTGATCCGCGACGCCGAGGCGCTGGAGCGGCTGGCCAAGGTCGACACGCTGGTGGTCGACAAGACCGGCACGCTGACCGAGGGCAAACCGGCGCTGACCGACGTCGTCGCCACGGACGGCGACGAGGCCGCGCTGCTGCGGCTGGTCGCCGCGCTGGAGCGGGCCAGCGAGCACCCGCTGGCCGAGGCGATCGTATCGGGCGCGGTGGCGCGCGGCGTCGCGCCGGCCAAGGCGTCGGACTTCGCGGCCGAGACCGGCCGCGGCGTGCGCGGGACGGTCGACGGCCGCGCGGTGGTGCTGGGCAATCCGGCGATGATGGCGGCGGCCGGCATCGACGCGGCGCCGCTGGCCGACCGGGCCGAAACGCTGCGGGCGGAGGCCAAGACGGTGATGCTGGCCGGGGTCGACGGCGCGCTGGCCGGGCTGGTCGCGGTCGCCGACCCGGTCAAGCCGACCACGGCGGCGGCGATCGGCGCCCTGCACCGGGCCGGGCTGCGCATCGTGATGGCCACCGGCGACGGCATGGCGACCGCCCAAGCGGTCGCCGCACGGCTGGGCATCGACGAGGTCCGCGCCGAGGTGCAGCCGCAGGACAAGGCCCGGCTGGTCGCGGCGCTGAAGGCCGAGGGCGCGGTGGTGGCGATGGCCGGCGACGGCGTCAACGACGCGCCGGCACTGGCTGCGGCCGATGTCGGCATCGCCATGGGGGCCGGCGCCGACGTGGCGGTGGAAAGCGCCGGCGTCACCCTGGTCAGGGGCGATCTCAACGGCATCGTCCGCGCCCATGCCCTGGCCCGCGCCACCATGCGCAACATCCGCCAGAACCTGTTCTTCGCCTTCGTCTACAACGCCGCCGGCGTGCCGATCGCCGCCGGCATCCTGTTCCCGCTGTTCGGCACGCTGCTGTCGCCGATCTATGCCGCCGCGGCGATGAGCCTGTCGTCGGTCTCGGTGATCTCCAACGCGCTCCGGCTGCGCGGCACGAAACGGCGCTGAACAGCGGCCGGCCGCCGGCGCCGGTCAGCCCGCTGCCGCGGCCGCGTCGGCCGGCGCCTGCCGCCCGGCCGGCGCGAAGTGGCTGAGCGCATACCAGCGCGAGAAGGCGGCGACCTCGTCGCTGGTGCCGTGCAGCGCCAGCAGGTCCTGGTCGCAGGCCTGCGCGACCGACAGGTGGCCGACCCAGATCCGCACCAGCGTGCGCAGGCTGGCGGCCACCCACAGGTCGACCGGATAGCCGGGGTTCTTCACGCAGATCTCGACGTCGTCGGGCTCGAACACCAGCCAGTAGAAGCGCTTGGCCACCGGCACGCCGCTCAGCCGGAACTCGGCCACGCGGCGCGCGCCGACCCGGTGGGCGCCGTTCAGCACGGTGCGCCGCAGCTCCCACATCAGTACGTCGGGATCGAGATTCTCGTCGCGGGTGATCTCGCGGCGCAGCCAGTGCTGCGCCCATTCGCCCATCGCGTCGAGCACCGGGAACAGCGCGCGGCCGGCGTCGGTCAGCGCATATTCGCTGCCGCGGCCCCGTGGCGCCGGCCGGCGCGCGACGATGTTGGCATATTCCAGCGCCTTCAGCCGGCGCGACAGCAGCGCCGGCGACATCCGCGGCACGCTGGCCTGGATGTCGTTGAACCGGGTCGCGCCGCAGAAGAACGCGCGCAGCACCAGCGGCGTCCAGCGCTCCGCCACCACCTCCGCCGCGATCGCGATCGGGCAGAACTGCCCATAGCCGTTGCCCTTGCCCATGGCCCCTTTCTCCGTTGCCGGACCGAAGGCTAGGGAGCTGACAGGTGCTCGGCAACTTCACTTGCTGAAGTTGAAGCCGGACAGCACAACCGCGATGCTCGACCCCGCGCCGCAAGCCAGGAGACCCGCCATGAGCGCCAGCATCGATCTCGACGCCATCCTCCGCGACATCGGCCCGCGTTGCGCCGCGCAGGCCGCAGCCGGCGACGCCGCGGCCGCCTTCGTCGCCGAGGCCTATGACGCGCTGAGGGCGCACAAGGTGTTCTCGGCCCTGGTTCCCGCGGCCTATGGCGGCGGCGGCGCGACGCACGGCGCGATGTGCGGGTTCCTGCGCGGGCTGGCGCGGAATTGCCCCTCGACCGCGCTGGCGCTGTCCATGCACCAGCATCTGGTCGCGACCGCCCTGGCCAACGACCGCGCCGGCCGGCCCGGCCGCGCGCTGCTGGAGAAGGTCGCGGCGGCGGAGGCGATCCTGGTCAGCACCGGCGCCAACGACTGGCTGGATTCGAACGGCACCGCGGAGCGCGTCGACGGCGGCTATCGGGTCACCGCGGTGAAGCCGTTCGCCAGCGGCTCGCCGAAGGGCGACCTGATGGTCACCTCGGCCGCCTATGACGACCCGGCCGACGGCGCCCAGGTGCTGCACTTCCCGCTGCCGCTGTCGGCCGCGGGGGTGACGCCGCAGGGCGACTGGGATGCGCTCGGCATGCGCGGCACCGGCTCGCAGACCGTGCGGCTCGACGCGGTGTTCGTGCCGGAGGCGGCGGTCGTGCTGCGCCGGCCGCGCGGCGCGTTCCACCCGGCGCTGGCCGTGGTGCTGACCGCGGCGCTGCCGCTGATCATGGCGGCCTATCTCGGCACCGCCGAGGCGGCCGCCGCCATCGCCCGCGACCGCGCCGGCCTGCGCCCGGACGATCCGGTCGCGCCGCTGCTGGTCGGCGAGATGGAGACCCTGCTGACCACGGCGCAGGTGATGCACGCCGACATGGTGCAGCTGGCCAACGACCTGGATTTCGTTCCGTCGGCAGCGCTCGCCGCCGCCATGCTGACCCGCAAGACCGTGGTCGCCGAGCACGCCGTCGCCGCGGCGGAAAAGGCGCTGGAGGTTGCCGGCGGCCAGGGCTTCATGCGGCCCCTCGGCCTGGAGCGGCTGCTGCGCGACGTGCACGGCGCCCAGTTCCATCCGCTGCCGGCGAAGCGCCAGCAGCTGTTCGCCGGCCGCATCGCGCTCGGCCTCGACCCGGTCGCCGGCGCTGTCGCGCCGGCCCGCAGCGCGACCTGCCCGGCGCGGCGGCCGGCCGGCCACTGCGACGTTGCCGCCCCCGCCGTGCATGCTAGACTGCGGGCCATGGCATCGTTCCTGAAACGCATCTTCGGCGGCGGCGAGGGCGGCGAACCCGCCGCCGGCGGCGGCACGAAGAAAGGCGAGGCAATCGAATATGAGGGCCTCGTCATCCGCGCCGCGCCCGAGTCCGCCGGCGGCCAGTGGCGGCTGGCCGGCGTGATCGAGAAGCAGACCGAGGCCGGCACGCTGGAGCGCGTGTTCCAGCGCGCCGACACCTTCGCCTCGCGCGACGAGGCGGAGAGCTATGCCGTGCGCAAGGGCAAGCAGATCATCGACGAGCGCGGCCCCGCCCTGTTCGCCGACGGCGCCCAGACCGGCCGCTGCTGACCGCGCCGCTCAGCCGACCAGGCCGCTCTCGCGCACGCCGTCGAAGATGAACTGCACCGCCAGCGCGGCGAGCAGGATGCCGACGATGCGGGTGACCACGTGCAGGCCGGTGACGCCGAGCAGCCGCTGCACCTGGGTGGCGACCAGCATCAGCAGATAGGCCAGCAGCAGTACCGCCAGCATCGCGCCGATCACCAGCGCCAGCCGCACCGCGTCGCCCTGCGCCTCGGAGGCCAGCAGCATCGCCGCGCCGATGGCGCCGGGCCCGGCCATCAGCGGCGAGGCCAGCGGGAACACCGACAGGTCGCGCCGTTTCGCCGCCTCGGCATTCTCCTCGCTGGTGGTCGAGGTGCCGCCGGAGGTGCGCGCGAACACCATGTCGATGGCGATCAGCAGCAGCAGGATGCCGCCGGCGGTGCGCAGCGCCGGCAGCCCGATGCCGAGGTCGACCAGCACCAGCTTGCCGGCGACGGCGAAGAACACCAGGATGCCGGCCGCGATCAGCGTGCTCTTCAACGCCATCGCCCGCCGTTCGGCGGCGGTGTGCTCGCGGGTCAGCACGGCGAACACCGCCGCCACGTCCTGCGGCCCGATGGTGGCGAAGAAGGTGGTGAAGGCGACCAGCGCGGCTTCGTACACGGTCCCGCCCCCGGCCTAGAACCAGCCGCCGCGGCCGTCGCCGATCTCGACCAGGCCCATCTTGGCGAGCCAGCCGAGGCCGCGCAGGCCGGGCGCGAAGGCCACCTCGGCCCGGTCCAGCACCGCGCCCGCAGTGGCGTCGCCGCGGCCGAGCGCGTGCAGCATCGCGGCGAACTGGGCCCCGGCCGGCAGCACGGCGGCGGCGAAGCTGTTCATCGCCAGCGCCGCGCGTTCGCGCAGCAGCGGCTCGCCGGCGCCGGCGGCGAGCCGCAGCGGCGTGTCGCGGTCCAGCGCGACGCTGGGATAGCAGGCGAAGCTGCGGAAGGGATCGTCGCGCGCCGGGTTGACCGGATGCGGCGGCCGCAGCGGCGGCACCGGCACCGGCGGATCGGAGTCCGGCATCGCGCCGGCGCGGCGGGCGGCCAGTTCCGACCACAGGGCGCGATACTGGCCCAGCACCACCGGCCAGTCGAACTCGGCCCGCGCCCGGGCCATGCCGGCGGCGCCCATCGAACGGCGCAGGTCCGCACCGTCGGCCAGCGCGGCAAAGCCCGCGATCGCATCGGCGATGCTGACCGCGGTCGCCTGGCTGGCGCCGCCGATATAGCGGTCGTAGCTGTCGACGCCGATGTCGTGGCGCAGTGCCAGGTCGGCGCCGGCGCCCGCCGCCGGCATCGCGGTGCGGGCGAGGAAGCCGTCGACGCCGTGGCGCACCGTCTCGCGGAAACCGTTCCAGTCGCTGGCGACCACCGGCAGGCCGGCTGCCATCGCCTCCAGCGGCGCCAGGCCGAACGTCTCCTGGATGTTGTCGGACATCAGGCTGAAGATGTCGGCCGCGTGCCAGATGCCGCTGCGCACGTCCGGGTCCGTTCCGGGTACGAAATGAACCGCGACGTCGGGGCACAGCGCCGCGGCGGCGGCGCGGAAATGCTGCTCGATGGCATCGTTGGCGAACCAGCCGGTCTGCAGCAGGTGCAGCGGCCCGCGGCCCGGCATCGCGGCCACCGCCTGCAGCGCCAGGTACATCGGCAGCGGATGGGCCTTGCCGTGATAGCTGGTCCGGGCCAGCGACAGCACGACCAGGTCGTCAGCGCCGATGCCGTAGCGCGCGCGGAAGCCGGCGCGGCTCGCGCCCGCCGCCGGCCCCGGGGCAAGGCCGGCGCAGTCGATGCCGAGCGGGATCACCGGCAGCTGCGCCTGTGGCGGCCGCGGCCGCTCGCCCCGCGCCGCCGCCTGCTCGAAGGCGACGCCCAGCACCTGCTCCACGGTGGTCCGCACGCTGCGGCTGGTGCAGATCAGCGCGTCCCAGGCCTCGAGCGGACCGCCGAGCAGGCCGGCAATGTGGTCCATCGCGCCGTGCGAGGCGGTGGTGTGGGTCACCCCGGTCAGGCTGTGGCCGCGCGGGTCGCCGGCCGCCCGCGCCCACGCCAGCTTGGCGATGTCGGGCCCCGGATAGAACACGCAGCCGGCCGCGGCCAGGCCGGCATGGTCGCCAAGCACGACGTGGCGCAGCGGGCGGTCGGCGGGGGCGCCGAGCGCCCGTACATGCTTGCGGAAGCCGTCGAAACCGCCCGCCGCCGGCGTGCAGCAGACCAGCGGGCCGCCGGCCGGATCCTGCGCCAGCGCCTTCAAAAAGGCCTCGCCCGCGGCGCGTCGGCCCATCAGCTGGCGGGTGTTGGTGTCGTAGCCGTCGGCGACGTAGAAAACCGCCGCGTCGGTGCGGGCGCCGTTGCTCATATTCACCATTCGCCGCAGTGTTGATCCGGCTGCAACGCAATAACGCCGCAATTTGCGCCTTGGATAACACCGAACCTCCCGCTAACACTAGCGGCCGTGCTCCGCTGGCCCGCCGGCCATGCGTCACCGGCCCCTCTATTGTCAAAGAAGCGAGCCTTTCATGACCATTCGAGCTTTGCTTGCATCGACCTGCCTGGCGACCGTGCTCGGCACCGCCGCGACGGCTTTCGCCCAGGACAGCCTCGGTTCGTCCGACGTGCGGGAGATCGACGCGGTCTACTACGTCACCTGGCTGGAGGCGACGGTGCGCGAGGCACCGTCGACCGGCTCCGCGGCCGTGGCCGAAGTGTACATGGGCGACCGCATCTATGTGACCGGCGAGGTGATCGGCACGGAGTGGGTGCGGATCGCCTTCGACGACGGCACCTCCGGCTACATGTGGAGCGGCGTGCTGGCCCCGGCGATGGTCGGCGCCCCGGCTGCCCCCAGCACCGACGGCGGCCAGACCGGCGGCGGCACCGCCACCGAGCAGCCGCAGCCCGACGGCGCCGGCAACTCGATCTACGACGCCTATGAGATCGGCAACGCCGATTCCACCGACGTCAGCTTCAGCGACCACGTCAGCTCAACCGACCTGGACGACTACTACGCCATCGACGTCACCGACTGGACCTATGTCGATCTGGCCCTCGAGGGCCTCACCGGCGACGCCGACCTGATGCTGGT
This sequence comes from Alphaproteobacteria bacterium, assembly GCA_041396705.1. NCBI lineage: Bacteria > Pseudomonadati > Pseudomonadota > Alphaproteobacteria > Alphaproteobacteria bacterium. The sequence continues at coordinate 469,323 of JAWKYB010000003.1, read as the reverse complement.
CGACGAGTACGAGACCATCATCGGCTCGTCGGAGGTCGCCGGCCCCGGCTCCGAATACGTCCAGCAGACCGTGCCGGCCGGACGCTACTACGTGCGCGTCACCTCCTATGAGGGCGATACCGACTACACGCTCTATCTCTACACCGAGCCGACCACGCCGCCGCCGCCGGACACCGTCGGCAACACGATGGAAGAGGCCAGCCCGATCGAGTCGCCGACCGAGACCGGCCAGACCCTGTATGAGCGCCTCGACCTCACCGATCGCGACGACTGGTACAGCTTCACCGTCGCCGACTTCACCGAGGTGACCGCCTATCTGTCGGGCCTGGGCAGCGATCTCGACCTCGAGATCGTCGATGCCGACGGCAACCAGGTCGCCATCTCCGACAACGGCGGCAACACCGAGGAGCAGACGGTGGCCGTGGTCGGCCCCGGCACGCACTTCATCCACGTCTACATCTATGCCGGCCAGTCCGACTACACGCTGGACGTCTCCGGCGTGCCGAGCGCGCCGCCGCCGCCCGACAACGCCGGCAACTCGGTCGACAACGCCGCCGACCTCGGCACGCTCGACGCCACCGCGGCGCCGGACGGCCTCACCGCCACCGACTGGGTCGGCTCCGGCGACCTGGACGACTATTTCTCGTTCACGGTGACTGCGGCGACGACGATCGAGGCCAGGCTGACCGGCCTGGTCGGCGATCTCGACCTGGAGCTGCTCGGCTCCGACGGCGCGATCGTCTCGGTGTCGAACAACAGCGGCAATGCGGAGGAGATGGTCGGGCTCAGCGTCGAGCCGGGCACCTACTACCTGCATGTCTATGCGTTCGACGGCAACAGCGACTTCACCCTGACGGTGAAGGAGGTGCCGGCGCCCTGACCGGGCCCGGCATCCGGCCCTGAACAGGCGGCGGCACCCTGCGGTGCCGCCGCTTTTTCTTGCGGCCGGCACCGCACCGCGCATCCGGCGGGTGTTAACACGCCGTTAAGCATTACACCTTCACAATGTTTGCACTGATGGCAGGACCTGTGGGGAAGCATGGCGTCAGGCTCGCCAGAGCCGGCTGCACTGAACAGCCGGCCCCTTGTCGCCAATGTCGGGCGCAACCGGCCCGGTGTCGTCGGGCTCGACGACCCGATGTCGCGGCTGCCGCGGCGCGACGGCCTGCCCAGCTTCCGCGTCGCCGTCGTCGACGATGACGAGATCGATTTCCTCAACCTGAAGCGCATGCTGCGCGACGCGCGGCGCGCCCGGTTCGAGCTGACCCACATCTCCTCGCTGGACGCCGCGATCAGCCGGCTGCCGTCGGACCTGTTCGACGTGGCGCTGGTCGACAACGTGCTGGACGGCAGCCCCGGCGTGGAGCTGATCCGCGAGCTCGGCGGCCGCAACTGCGCCATCCCGATGCTGCTGCTGACCGCCGGCGGCGACGACACCGCCGCCATCGACGCGCTGCAGGCCGGCGTGGCCGACTTCATCGACAAGAACGAGATGACCGCGGCGCAGATCGAGCGGGCGATCATCTATGCCTATGTGCGGCACGACGTGGAGAGCGAGCTGGTGCGCAGCCAGCAGCTGCTGCGGCTGGCCCGCGACGAGGCCCGCCAGGCCAATGCCGCCAAGTCGGACTTCCTGGCGCGGATGAGCCATGAGCTGCGCACGCCGCTGAACGCCATCAACGGCTATGCCGAAATGCTATCGGGCCAGTTCATCGGGCCGCTGGGCAACCCGAAATACCGCGAATATGCCGATAACATCCTGACCAGCGGCCACCTGCTGCTGGACCTGATCAACGACCTGCTCGACCTGTCGCGGATCGAGAGCGGCCGGCTGCGCTTCCACTTCGACGCCATCGACATCGAGGGCGAGCTGCGCGCGTTGCTGGAGACCTTCTTCGCCCAGGCCAGCAGCATCCCGATCACCCTGAAGGCGGAGATCGAGGACGGCCTGCCGACCGTGCTGGCCGACCGGCGAGCATTCAAGCAGGTGGCGATCAACCTGCTGTCGAACGCGCTGAAGTTCACCGGCCCGCACGGGCTGGTCACGGTGCGGGCGCATCGCCAGGGCCAGCGGGTCGCGGTCAGCGTGTCCGACACCGGCGTCGGCGTCGACCCCGACCAGATCCCGCGCCTGTTCACGCCCTTCGTGCAGGCCGACGTGCCGTTCGTGCGCAACACCAACGGCACCGGCCTCGGGCTGGCCATCGTCAAGTCGCTGGTGGAGACCCACGGCGGGACGGTCAGCATGGCCAGCGAGCCCGGCGTCGGCACGGTGGTGTCGACCGACTGGCCGGTGGCCGGCACGCCGAAGTCGCGGCGCGCCACGCGCGGTTCCGCCGCCTGAGGCAGGGCGCCCCGGCGTTCCCCGATCTTCGACAATTTTCCGAGGAAGACTGGAGCGGGAGACGGGATTTGAACCCGCGACCCTCACGTTGGCAACGTGATGCTCTACCTCTGAGCTACTCCCGCGACAGGTCGCGGTGTATACCGCCCGCAACACGCCATTGCAAGCCATATGATGCGCCAGGGAAAGGCAGGCGACGATGACCGAAGCAGCGCCGGATTCCGGCCCGGACCCGCGGCTGGCCGCCGCCCGGCAACGGCTGTGGGACCGGCTGGAGGCGCTCGGCATCGCCACCCGCACGGTCGACCACCCGCCGGTGTTCACCGTCGCCGAGAGCCAGGCTATGCGCGGCAGCCTGCCCGGCGGCCACTGCAAGTCGCTGTTCCTGCGCGACAAGAAGGGGCGGCAGTTCCTGGTGGTGGCGCTGGAGGACCGGCCGGTGGACCTGAAGGCGCTGCGCGGCGCGCTGGGCGCCGGCAACCTGTCGTTCGCCAGCGCGGAGCGGCTGATGGCGACCCTGGGCGTGGCGCCCGGCTCGGTCACCCCGTTCGGGCTGATCAACGCCGACCCGCACAGCGGGCTGGTGGTGGCGCTGGACCGCGGGATGCTGGACCACGACCCGCTGAACTATCACCCGCTGTCGAACGACGCGACCACCGCGATCGCGCCCGGCGACCTGGTGCGCTTCGTGCGCGCCTGCGGCTTCGAGCCGCTGGCGGTCGACCTGGCGGCCGATCCGCCGCGGCCGGTGCCGCTGCCGGCACCGGACTGAGCCGGCGGCGCGAATTCGCTTGTCAATCCCGGCCGAGGCTTCCATTTCTGAGGCAGCCCCGGCACACGGGCGCAGCCGCACCAGATTTTCGGGAAAGAACGACAGATGGAACCGCTGATCGCGGGTGGCCCCGGCGGACGGGGCGATGCGAACCTGATCAAGGACACGACCACCGAGCAGTTCATGACCGACGTCATCGACGCGTCGATGGACACGCCGGTGGTGGTCGACTTCTGGGCGCCGTGGTGCGGGCCGTGCAAGACGCTGGGCCCGCAGCTGGAAGCGGCGGTGAAGGCCGCGCGCGGCGCGGTGCGGATGGTCAAGCTGAACATCGACGAGCACCCGCAGATCGCGCAGCAGATGCGCATCCAGTCGATTCCGGCGGTGTTCGCGTTCAAGGACGGCCGGCCGGTCGACGGCTTCGTCGGCGCGCTGCCGGCGAGCCAGATCAAGCAGTTCATCGACAAGCTGGTGCAGATGGGCGGCGGCGCCGCCGCGGCCCAGGCGGAGGCGATCGAGCGCGCGATGGAGCAGGCCAAGACCGCGCTGGACGGCGGCGACGCCCGCACCGCCGCGGCGATATACAGCCAGGTGCTGAACGCGGACAACAGCCGGCTGCCGGCGGCCGACGGCCTGATCCGCGCCGTGCTCGGACTGGGCGACGTCGCCGGCGCGCGCCAGCAGTTCGACGCCTTCCCGGTCGAGATGCGCGAGGCGAAGGAGCTGCAGTCGGCGCGCACCGCGCTGGAACTGGCCGAGCAGAACGCCGACGCGGTGGCCGAGATGCCGCGCCTGCAGGCCGCCGTCGACGCCAACGCCAATGCGCATGAAGAACGGCTGGCCCTGGCCAACGCGCTGTTCGCCCTCGGCCAGACCGAGCCGGCGATCGACCATCTGCTCGAGCTCTACCGCCGCGACCGTGCCTGGAACGACGACGCCGCGCGGGTGCAGTTGCTGAAGTTCTTCGAAGCTCTAGGTCATACCCATCCGGCCACGATCAGCGGCCGGCGGCGCCTATCGTCCATGATGTTCGCGTGAGCCGGCTGGCTCATGCCCGGCTGGAGCCATGAGCCGCAACCGATTCCATCCCACCGCCGAAGCCCTGCCGGCCACCCTGCCGGTGTTTCCGCTGCCCGGCGCGCTGGTGCTGCCCGACACGCACCTGCCGCTGAACGTGTTCGAGCCGCGCTATCTGGCCATGACGCTGGACGCGCTGCGCACCGACCGGCTGATCGGCATGGTGCAGCCGAAGGCGGAGACCGGCGCGGACGGCGCGCCGGCGCTGTATGACGTCGGCACCGCCGGACGCATCGTCAGCTTCCAGGAGACCGACGACGGCCGCCTGCTGATCACCCTGTTCGGCGTCGCCCGGTTCCGGATCGCCGAGGAGCTGGCCACCGTGCGCGGCTATCGCCGGGTCGTGGCCGACTGGACGCCCTTCCTCGCCGACCTGGAGCCGCCGGGGCCATGCTCGGTCGAGCGCGATTCGCTGCTGGCGCGGCTGCGGCGCTATTTCGACCTGCACGGGCTGAAGGCGGACTGGGACACCATCGACCGCACCGCGCTGCCGCTGCTGGTCAACACGCTGGCCGTGGTCTGCCCGTTTCCGGTGAACGAGAAGCAGGCGCTGGTCGAGGCGCAGACCATCGACGACCGCGCCCAGACCATGAACGCGCTGATCGACATGGCCTTGCACGCGCCCGACGAGGGCGATAAGCCGGCGCACTGACCCACCGCAGCAACAGGCCCACGCCCATGTCCGACGCCAGCTCCGCTCCCTCCGGCCTCGATCCCAAGCTGCTGGAGATCCTGGTCTGCCCGCTGACCAAGCAGCCGCTGGTCTACGACCGCGCCCGCAACGAGCTGGTCAGCAAGGCGGCCGGGCTGGCCTATCCGATCCGCGACGGCATCCCGATCATGCTGCCCGACGAGGCGCGGCCGCTGACCGACGCCGACGAGGGCCGCCGGTGAGCGAGAGCGGCGAGGACGCGCCCTGGCCGCAGGAAATCGCCCTCGACCCGACCCGGCGCTGGCTGACGGTCGCCTTCGACGACGGCAGCCAGGCGCGGCTTCCGGCGGAACTGCTGCGGGTCGAGAGCCCGTCGGCGGAGGTGCAGGGCCACGGCGGCGACCGCAAGACGATCGTCGCCGGCAAGCGCGACGTCGCCATTCGCGCGCTGGAGCCGGTGGGCAACTACGCGGTCCGCATCCTGTTCGACGACGGCCACGACACCGGGCTGTACTCCTGGCGCTACCTCCACGAGCTGGGCCGGCGCCAGCAGGCGGTGTGGGACGCCTATCTCGCCGCCCTCGCCGCGCGCGGCCTGTCGCGCGAACCGTAGTTAAGCCGGACGGCGCCGCGGCGCCGTGCCTCAATTTGTCGTTAACCAATCTCCGATATGCCGTCCTCACGCAACGGCGAGGGGGACCCCATGTATTCCATTCTGGTTGAGCCACTGGTGCGGGCCCGGTTGACGCCCATCGTGCCGACGATGGCCGCCGTCTGCATGATTTCCGGCTGCGCCCTTTGGGATGGGTTGTTCTCCAGCGCGCCGAGCTCGCAGGATACGCTGGCGGTCTCGGTCCAGCGCGCATTGGAGTATCTGCCGGACGGCGAGACCCTGGACTGGACGGACCCTGAGACGGGCATGCCCGCCCGGGTCACGGTCGGCACCACCGCGCGCGACGCCGACGGATCCTATTGCCGCGACCTGACCACCCAGACGGACCTTGCCGCGACCGGCGTAACCGAGCGCTATTGCCGCGACGCGGAAACCGAGCGCTGGCGACCGCGCGAGGCCGGCAACAGCTGACGCGAAAACGCCGCCCGGTTGGGCGGCGTTTCGCTTTCAGGACCGGAGAACCGGCGATGCGGCTGCGGCGATCAGTTGTTGCCGTTTCCGTTTCCGTTGCCGTTGCCGTTGCCGTTGCCGCCGGAATTGCCGTTGCCGTTGCCGCCGGAATTGCCGTTGCCGTTCCGCCGTTGCCGTTGCCGTTGCCGCCGGAATTGCCGTTGCCGTTGCCGCCGGAATTGCCGTTGCCGTTGCCGCCGGAATTGCCGTTGCCGTTGCCACCGGAATGCCGTTGCCGTTGCCACCGGAATTGCCGTTGCCGTTGCCGCCGGAATTGCCGTTGCCGTTGCCGCCGGAATTGCCGTTGCCCGATGCCTCGGTCGCATCGTGGGCCTCGTCCGCGGCCGCATCGGCCACGGTCTCGGCCCAGGATTCGCTAGCCTCGGCCACATCCTGGCTGACCGCATTCCACCGCTCCATCGCCGCGGTGTCGAGCGCGGCGACCCGCATCTGCGCGCCGGCCGCCCCGGCGCCGACGCCGGTACCGGCGGGCACGTCGGCATGCTGGCCGGTGCCGAGATCCTCGGCGTCGACCAGACCGCGCGCCACCTCCAGCCTGGTGCCGCCGCCGGTCAGCGCGAACTCGGTGCCCTTGACGCCCGCGATCAGGTACGGCGTCTCGACCGCGAAGTGCGGGTCCGGGCGCGGTTCGACGGAATAGAACGCCTCGCCCTCGGCCTGGACGATCTGGGTCTCGGCCTGGTCGGGCGCCGGCGGCGGCAGCTCGATCGTGGTGTTCTCGTAGACCACGATCACGTCCTGGCCGCGGCTGAGGATGGCGCTGGCGCCGCCCTGCGTGGCGATCGACTGGTAGGGCCCGACGACATCGCCGACCTGCAGCGGTGCCGGCGCATTCCAGGGGTTGGCGCCCTGCAGCATCGTCGCCTCGCCGGTGACCTCGACGACGCGCCAATAGTCATCCTGCTCGACCCGGTCCGGCGCGGCCTGAGCGGCAACCGGGACCAGAGCCAACATGGCAGCGCCGCAGAACAGCGCGCCGCGATATCCGTTATTACTACGTACCGTCATGGTAAAACCCCCGAACTTGTCCTGAGTTCACGGTGATGAACTTTCGATACAGATTTGTTAACGCCGCCTCGCGACCTAGCGCTTTCGTTTCGAATTTTAGCCAATTTCTCGCCGGCGCAACGAAGCCGAAACCCGGCCGTGGCAAGCTGCACCGATGCAGACCCGACCGCGCACCGACCGCACAGCCGCACCGGGAGCCGGGCGATGCCGCGCCTGAGCCGCCTGCTGTGCTGCCCGCTGGTGGCCGGCGCCATCGCCGCCGTCGCCACCGCAGGCTATCTGCTCGGCGGCTTCCGACTGGTCGACAACGCCATCCAGGACCTGCGCATGCGCACCCTGGACCTGGCCGCGTCCGGCGGCCTGGTCGTCGTCGAGATCGACGCCGACAGCCTGCACCGCCTGGGCCAGTGGCCCTGGCCGCGCGGGCACCACGCCATGGTGCTCGACCGGCTGATCGACGCCGGCGCCGCCCGCGTCGGCTTCGACGTCAGCTTCTCCAGCGCGTCGGACACCGCACAGGATCGCCGGCTGGCCGATTCCGCGCGGGCGGCCGGCGAGCGGCTGCTGCTGCCGGTCTTCCGCCAGCAGGTCCGCCGCGGCGACGGCACCCTCGACTACATCACCGACCGGCCGCTGCAGAGCCTGTTCCGCGACGTGCCGCTGGCATCGATCAACGTGCGGCCGGACTATGACGGCATCGCCCGGCGGATGAACGCCACCGACCGCATCGACGGCGTCGCGGTGCCGGGCATGGCCGCCGCCCTGCTGGGCCGGACGGCGCCGGCGGATGCCCCGGCCGAATCCTTCCTGATCGATTTCGGTATCGATCCGCGCACGCTGCCGCGCCTGTCCTATGCCGACGTCCTGATCGGCAATTTCGACCGCAGCCTGATCGCGGGCCGCGCGGTGCTGGTCGGCGCCACCGCGGTCGAGCTGGGCGACGTGCTGGCGGTGCCGCGCTGGGGCAACCTGCCCGGCCCGCTGGTTATCGCCACCGCCTATGAAAGCCTGCGCCAGCAGCGCGCGATCCATCCGCTGGAAGACGCGTGGTTCGTGTTCCTGCTGTGCCTGGCCGCGGCGGCCGCACCGGCCATCGGCCGCAGCCAGAGCCTGCAGGCGACGCTGATCCCGGCGGCGCTGCAGCTGGCCGGACTGTTCGCGATCGGCGAGGCGGCCTATGCAATGGCCGCGCTGAAGCTGGATCTGGCGCCGGTTGCCCTGTGCCTGGCCGTCGCGCACGGCATCCAGATCGCCCGCGTGCTGCGCGCGCAGTCGCAGCGCATCGCCCAGCAAAACCGCGAGGCCGAGCGGCGCCAGGCGCTGCTGCGCAGCGTGGTCGACACCACCATCGACGCGGTGGCGATCACCGACCGGCGCGGCGCCGTGCTGATCGCAAACCCGGCCTGCGAGACGATCTTCGGCCGCAGCGCGGACTCGCTGGTCGGCATGTCCGCCACCGCACTGATCGATCCCTACGACCGGATCGCGCCGCTGCTGCGCGCCATGATGCACGACGGCGGCACCGTGCCCGGCCTGCAATACCCGGTCGACGTGGTCGGCGTGCACGCCGACGGCTCGGCGCTGGAACTGGAGCTGGCGCTGGCCGGCATCGGCGCCGAGGACGGCGCGGCCGATCCGCTGCTGGAGACCCAGTACTACATCTTCGTGTTCCGCGACGTCAGCGAGCAGCGCCGGCTGGAGGCGATGCGCCGGCTGGCGCTGGAGGCGCAGGTCGAGGCCGAGCGCTCGAAGTCGGACTTCCTGGCCACCGCGAGCCACGAGTTGCGCACGCCGCTGAACCACATCATCGGCTTCACCTCGCTGCTGGGCGAAGGCGTCGGCGGCGCGGTCACCGACCAGCAGCGCGACTATCTGGGCAACATCTCCACCGCCGCAGAGAGCCTGCTGCAGATCGTCAGCGACATCCTGTCCTATGCCGAGAGCGGCGGCCGCGCCTTCGGCGAAGGCTGGGAGGATGCCCCGGTGCCCGGGCTGATCGACGAGGCCTGCCGCAAGGTTTCCACCCTGGCCGCCGCGCGCCGCGTCGCGCTGGGGGTCAGCCGCGGCGACGACGACACGGTCGTCGCCGTCGACCGCGAAGCGGTGGTCACCGCCCTGATGCATGTCATCCGCAACGCCGTGCAGTTCACGCCCGAAGGCGGCCAGGTCGCGGTCGCCGCGGCGCGGACGGCGGACATGGTGCAGATTCTCGTCGTCGACCACGGGCCCGGGCTCAGCCGCGACGAGATCGCGCGCATCCTGCGCCCGTTCGGCCAGGTCGAGGGCGCGCTGTCGCGCAAGCACGGCGGCATGGGCATCGGGCTGAACGTGGTGCGCACCTGCATGGACCACCACGGCGGCAAGCTGGCGCTCGAATCCGAGCCGGGCCGCGGCACCACGGTCACCCTGGAACTGCCCCTGGCCAGGCCCGCCGCCGCGGGCGCACGCAGCGCGGCCTGACGGCACCGCGGCCACCGCGCCCGCGATGGCGCCGGCGGCGGCGAGCGCCTATGATCCGCCCATGGTCCGCCCGATTCCCTCGCGCCCGAACGCCTATGCCGGCAACCCGCTCGACCGCCGCCACGACCGCCGCAGCGACGAGGCCTGGCTGACCGAGCGGCTGGCCGACCCCGCCGCGCGGTTCGTGCCGGTGTGGCGCGACCGCAACCTGATCCGCGAGCAGCCGATGCCGATGCCGGTGCACTGGTCGCTGACCGAGGTGCGGATGTGGCTCGACGCCGGGGCCGAGCCGGTGTTCCTCGGCGAGTTCAGCCGCGCCGCCTATTTCGCCGTCGACCTGTCACAGCATGCGCCGGACGAGCCCGGCCACCACGAGGCCGCCTATCGCGACCTGCGCGCCGTCGGGCCGCTGCTCGGCGCCGAGGACGGCGCGATCCTAGCCTATGCCCGCGCCATGGCCTACTGGCACCAGCGCCACCGCTTCTGCGGCGCCTGCGGCGCGCCGACGCGCAGCGGCCAGGCCGGGCATGTGCGCCAGTGCACCGGCGCCGCCTGCGGCATCCAGCACTTCCCGCGGACCGACCCGGCGGTGATCATGCTGGTGCACGACGGCGACCGCATCGTGCTGGGCCGCCAGAAGGTGTGGCCGCCCGGCATGCATTCGGTGCTGGCCGGATTCGTCGAGCCGGGCGAGAGCCTGGAGGACGCGGTCGCCCGCGAGGTCTATGAGGAGATCGGCGTGCGCGTCACCGAGGTGCACTATCATTCCTCCCAGCCCTGGCCGTTCCCGTCGTCGATCATGCTCGGCTTCTGGGCGCGGGCGGCGACCACAGAGATCCGGGTCGACCCGCACGAGCTGGAGGACGCGCGCTGGTACGACCGGGCCGCGCTGCAGGCCTCGCCGGAGGACGAGACCTTCCGCCTGCCGCGGCTGGACTCCATCGCCCGCCGGCTGGTCGAGGACTGGATGGCGCTGGGCTGAACCCGCCGCCGCGCCGGGACCGAACCGACGGGAGCTTGACCGATGAACGACAGCGAAGCCCGCGCACCGGTGCTGACCGGCGGCTGCCAGTGCGGCGCCGTCCGCTACGCGCTCTATGCGGTGCCGTCCGGTCCGCACATCTGCCACTGCCGCATGTGCCAGAAGGCGTTCGGCTCGTTCTTCGCGCCGCTGGCGGAGGTGGCGTTGGCCGACATCGCCTGGACCCGGACCGAGCCGAAGCGGTTCGCCAGCTCGGCCCTGGTCGAGCGCGGCTTCTGCCCGGAATGCGGCACGCCGCTGACCTTCCGCTATATCGACCGCGACGCCATCGACATCGCGCTGGGCAGCCTGGACGACCCGTCGGCGGTGGTGCCCGCACGCCAGTACGGGGTGGAGAGCCGCGTGCCCTATTTCGCCGCCCTGCACGGCCTGCCGGAATCGACCACCGAGGGCGACGTGCCGCCGGAGCGGATGGCCGGCCTGAAGAGCTTCCAGCACCCCGACCGCGACACGGCGGACTGAGCGGCGTGGCGGCGCACCGCCCGCCCGCGGCGCCGGCGGCGCCCTGACCCGCGATGGCCAGCGTCCGCGTCACCACGCTCGTCATCGCCACGGCGCTGTTCATGGAGAACCTGGATTCGACCGTGATCGCGACGTCGCTGCCGGCGATCGCGGCGGACCTGGGCGTCGACCCGATCATCCTCAAGCTCGCCTTCACCGCCTATCTGGTGTCGCTGGCGATCTTCATCCCGGTCAGCGGCTGGTGCGCCGACCGTTTCGGCGCCCGCGGCGTGTTCCGCGCCGCCATCGCGGTGTTCACCGTGGCGTCGATCGGCTGCGCCATGGCCGACAGCCTGTTCGGCCTGGTCGCCGCGCGCTTCGGCCAGGGCGTCGGCGGGGCGATGATGGTGCCGATCGGGCGGCTGATCGTGCTGCGCGTCGTCGAGAAGCGGGCGCTGGTCGCCGCCATGGCCTGGCTGACCGTGCCGGCGCTGGTCGCGCCGATGCTGGGCCCGCCGCTGGGCGGGTTCATCACCACCTACTATCACTGGCGCTGGATCTTCTGGCTGAACGTGCCGATCGGGCTGGCCGGCATCGTGCTGGCCACCCTGCTGATCCCGCCGATCCAGGGCTACGAGGCCCGGCCGATGGACTGGCTCGGCTTCCTGCTGTCCGGGCTCGGGCTGTCGGCCCTGATCTTCGGCTTCACCCTGGTCGGCCGCGACGTGCTGCCGGAGCCGGGCGCCGAGGGCCTGGTCGCGTTCGGGCTGGCGCTGGTGGCGCTGTATGTCCTGCACGCCCGCCGCTCGCCGCACCCGCTGATCGACCTCGCCCTGCTGCAGGTGACGACCTTCCGGATATCGGTGGTCGGCGGCACGCTGTTCCGCGTCGGCATCGGCGCGATCCCGTTCATGCTGCCGCTGATGCTGCAGCTCGGCTTCGGGCTGACGCCGTTCGCGTCCGGCTCGCTGACCTTCGTGTCGGCGGCCGGCGCGCTGGCGATGAAGCTGACCGCGGCGCCGATCCTGCGCCGGTTCGGCTTCCGCCAGGTGCTGCTGGTCAACACCCTGCTCAGCGGCGTGCTGCTGGCCGCGGTCGCCGCCTTCGTGCCGAGCACGCCTGTGCTGCTGATCCTGGCGGTGCTGCTGGCCGGCGGCTTCTTCCGCTCGCTGCAGTTCACCAGCCTGAACGCGCTGGCCTATGCCGACATCGACGCGCCGCGGATGAGCCGGGCGACCTCGTTCAACGCGGTGGTGCAGCAGGTGGCGCTGGCCGCCGGCGTCGCCCTTGCCGCGACGGTGCTGGAGGTGAGCCAGGCGGCCCGCGGCGCGACGGCGCTGGCGACGCCGGATTTCGCCGCCGGCTTCATCGTCGTGGCGGTGCTGTCGACCCTGTCCGCCCTGATCTTCGCCCGGCTGGCGCCGGACGCCGGCGCCGAGGTCTCCGGCCACACCATCGCCGCCGCGCCCGGCCACCCGGAGGGCCGGGGCACGCGCGGCTAGCCGGCCTCAGGCGTGTTCCTTCTCCAGCGCGCCCCAGTTGCCGCTGCGGATGTCGTCCAGGGTCAGCGCGCGCGCCTCCTCGTCCTCCACCGCCTCGGCCAGCGCCACCGCGTCGCGGCGGTTGCGCAACGCCTGCTCGACCTCGCCGGCGACCGCATGGGCGCGGGCCAGCGCCTCCATGGCATAGGCCAGGTCGAACGGCGCCAGCAGGTCGCGCGCCCGTTCGGTCAGCGCAGCGCACTGGGCGGCATAGCGCTTGGCCTCCGCGGCGTTGCCGAGCTCCGCATAGACCCGCGACAGCAGCCACAGCGCGCGCTGGTGGTGCACCGGCGTGCCGGCGCTGAGCCAGTGGATGCACGACGCATGGGCGGCATGCACCATGCGGCTGTCTTCCGCGGCGCTGCGGCGCGGCTTCGCCAGCAGGTCCCAGACTTCGTTGTTGAACGCGATCGCGAACCGCCGGTCCGCGTCGTCGAACTCTTCCCCCATCGGCCTTCGCCCCCCGGTGAAACGGCCAGCCGCGATGCTGACTCATACTCGTGGGTCGCCGCAATCCTCCAAATTGTTCATATTCGCCATGCGCTTGGCGCTTCGCCCGGCGGCCGGCTGCGCATGCCATCGGATGACCCCGCGCCGGCCATCGCAGGGACGTATTTCCGTGCTCTGCTTCACTCGCACGCGCCGCCCGCGGTCAAGCAATCGGTCACCCCTGCGTGGTCGAATGGCCCCCGGGGCGGTCGTGCGGTCGTCCCAGCCGTGTCAGGAAGATCGCGGGAGACTCGCCGATGCACCAGATGATCCGTCCGGCCAGGCCCCTCTGGCCCGCCGCCGCGCTGCTCGCCGCGACCCTGTCGCATGCCGCCGCCGAGGAGGCGGGGCGGCAGATCGTCTATCCGCTCGCCGGCCTGGTGCAGGTCGCCGCGCCGGAGAATGCCGTCGCCGGCATGGTGATGGCGCTCTACGGCACCGTCACGGTGACGGCCGACGGCCGCGTTTCGGGCGAGGGCGTGATCGTCTATGCCCAGATGGATGCCTGCGCCTGGCAGCCGCCGGTGCCGGACCGCGAATCCACGCCCTATTGCACGATCGAAACGGTCGTCGACGGCGCCTTCTCGGTCACCGGCAGCGTGGTCGCCACGGTCCACCGGCACGACGCGGACAACCCGTTCCGCGACGGCGTGTTCGCGCTGGCCGACGCCCACGCCGATGCGCGTCTCGACTATGCGCCGCTGACCCTCAACCTGACGCTGGCCGTGGAGCGCGAGCCGGTCGAGCGGCTGGCGCTGTGGGGCTTCAGCCAGCCCGGCATCCAGCCGGGCGCGACACAGGCCGCGGCGCTGGGGCTGCACGTCTCCGGCCTGTTCGGTACCGCGTTCGACATCGTGCCGATCGCCATGGTCCCGCTCGCGGACGACGCCGGCGCGGCCGCCATCGCCGCCGCCCGGCAGTTCGCCAGCGCCGGCACCTATGCCGGCGGCACGCCGCTGTCGGCCTCCGGCTCGCTCGGATTCGTCGACGTCGACCCGGCCGGCCTGCCGACCGCGACCAACCCGTGGGTCTATCTGCAGCACGCCGCCGCGCCCGCCGGCGCGCGCCCGCTGTCCGAGCCGGAACTGGCTGCGATCGAGGCCTATCTGGCCGGCGACGGGCCGGTTGCCCACGATGCGGATCGCGACATGCTGGCCGGCGGCGTGCAGGAACTGGCCGAAGGCCTGCGCCCGATCGCCGAGGGCACGCCGCTGCCGATCGGCCCGCTGGTCGAGAACGGCTTCCCCGTCGGCCTGCTCGACCTGACCCGCCCGACCGACTGAGCGGCACGCGCACGCGGCGCACCGCAGCGGAAGGCTCCCGCCCGCCGAACGCAACGCGCTGATTTCCCCGATATATCCGCCAGCGCCGAAGCTGGCGTCCCCTAGGGGACTCGAACCCCTGTTTTCGCCGTGAGAGGGCGATGTCCTAGGCCACTAGACGAAGGGGACCAATGGCGTAGGCCGGATATAAGCGATCCCAGCCGGGCAGATCAAGGGGCGTGACCGCGGCGCTTGATCTGTTCGGCCGGGATCGCTGCGTCGGTGCCGTGCAAAAGCCGCAATCGGCGGGCAGGTTGCGGCCAGGGACATGCTTCGGGGAAGGCGACAGAGGTCGCCGTCCGCCTTTCGCCGTGCGGGCGCAGACCCGGATTCCGGGAGAAACCCCATGCGCACGTCCCTGTGCTTCGCCCTTCCGTCCGTCCCGCTGTGCGCCGCGCTGCTGGGCATCGCGCTCGGCACGCAGCCGGCCGGCGCCAACACCCCGCCGCCCGATGCCGCCAGCGACGCCTATGAAACGCTGACCTACTGCGCGAAGAACGGCGGGTCCTGGAGCAACGCGCCCGACCAGGCGGTCGACCACACCGTCTGCCGGTTCCGCGACGGCGCCGAGCTGCGCTGCGACGCCGGCTACGAGGCCTGCATCTTCGTCCCGGCCGGCGCCGGAGGCTGGGCGGTCACGCGGACCAGCGTCAATGCCGGCGCGGTGCCCGCGTCCCATGCGGCGCCGGCGGCGCAATCGGCACTGCGACCCTGACCGACGCCGCCCGCGCCAGCAATTCAGGCCGCGACCGGTCTCAGGCGGCGGCCTGCCGGGCGGTGCGCGCGAAGCCGTCGACGTCCTCCACCCGGGTGTCGTGGGCGGTGACCAGGCGGATCACGTCCGCGCCGGCGCCGGGCAGGTCGTAGAAGCTGTAGCCGGCGTCGCGCAGGCGCCGACGCACCGCCGGCGCCATCCGCACGAACAGCTGGTTGGTCACCTGCGGCTCGATCAGCGCGCAGCCGTCGGCCCCCTGCAGGCCGTCGGCCAGCCGCGCCGCCATGGCGTTGGCGTGGCCGGCATAGCGCAGCCAGTTGCCGTCGGCGAGATAGCCCTTGAGCTGGGCGGCGACGAAGCGCGACTTCGACCAGACATGGCCGGCGCGCTTGATGCGGAATTCGAAATCGCGCGCCGCGGCCGGGTCGAAGATCACCACCGCCTCGGCGGCGAAGCAGCCGTTCTTGGTGGCGCCGAACGACAGGATGTCCACCCCGGCGCGCCAGGTCAGGTCGGCCGGCGCGCAGTTCAGCGCCGCCAGCGCGTTGGCGAAGCGGGCGCCGTCCATGTGCACCCGCAGCCCGCCGGCGCGGGCGACCCGAGCCAGCGCGGCGACCTCGTCCGGCGTGTAGACCGCGCCGTATTCGGTGGCGTTGGTCAGGGTCAGCGCCCGCGGCGGGCTGTGGTGGGGATCGCCGTCGGCGAACTGCGCGATCACCCGCGCCACTGCCTCGGCATCGAGCTTGCCGCCGGGCCCGGGCAGGCCGAGCAGCTTGGCGCCGCCGCTGTAGAACTCCGGCCCGCCGCATTCGTTGACGTTGGCGTGCGCGCTCTGATGGCAGATGACGGCGGAATAGGCCGGCGCGATGTGGCCGAGCGACAGGCTGTTGGCCGCGGTGCCGGTGCCGAGCAGGTGCACCGCCGTGCCGGCCGGCGCCTCCAGCGCCGCGCGCAGCATGTCCGCCGCCTCCTGCGTGCGCGGGTCGTTGCCGTAGGGCATCGACGGGCCGCTGTTGGCATCGATCAGCGCCTGCATCACCTCCGGGGCCGCCGGCGTGACGTTGTCGCTGCAGAAGTTCATGGCTGTTCCCCCTGGTCCAGGCCGCCGCCGGTCAGATCCAGGGCGACGATGCCGCTGCGCGCGTCGATCACCAGCACGTCCTGATGGCCGCCGGCGCGGTCGATCACCAGCAGCAGGCGGTCGCCGTCCAGGCTGGCGCTGGCGATCCGGTCGCCCTCGGCCAGTTCCAGCCGCTGGCGCACGGTCTCCACCGCCGGCGGGCTCTCCGGCTCGTCGGATTCGCCCCACCGCGACGCGCGGTTGAACAGGGTCACGATGATGGTGACCATGCCGGCGACGATCAGTGCGGCCATGGCATAGACCGCGAACTTGATCGCACGCAGGCCGGCCGGCGACATGCGTTTCGGCTGGCTCATGCGGCTCCGCTTCGTTGCGGCCGGGGCCGCTGTTGTGGCAATCGGGGGCCAGCGTTACCACATATGCGCGGCAGGATGGAGTTCGGACTGTCGGCCACGAATGAGCACAGCGTCGCGGGGGTGCCCGCCGCGCACCGGGACGGCCAGCCCATCCTGGTGACGATCGGGCAGGCGCAGGCCGGCCAGCGGCTGGACCGCGCGCTGGCGGAGGCGGCGGGCGGACTGTCGCGCACCCGCATCCAGGCGCTGATCGCGGCGGGCGCGGTGACGCCGGTCACTGCGCACGCGCCGCTGTGCGACGTATCCTACCGTGTCCGTGTCGGCGAGGCCTTTCGCATCGTGCCGCCGGCACCGGCCGACGACCGGCCGCTGGCGCAGGAAATCGCGCTCGACGTCGTATATGAGGATGCGGCGTTGATCGTGGTCAACAAGCCGGCCGGCATGGTGGTCCACCCTGCGCCCGGCAACCGCGACAACACGCTGGTCAACGCGTTGCTGGCCCATTGCGGCGACAGCCTGTCGGGAATCGGCGGCGTGCGGCGGCCCGGCATCGTCCACCGGCTCGACAAGGACACTTCCGGCCTGATGGTGGCGGCGAAGACGGATGCGGCCCACCAGGGGCTGGCGGCGCAGTTCGCGGCGCACAGCATCGAGCGGGCCTATCGCGCGGTGGTGTGGGGGGTGCCGAACCCGCGCCGCGGCACGGTGGAGGGCGCGATCGGACGCAGCCCGCGCAACCGCCAGAAGATGGCGGTCGTGGCGCGGGGCGGCAAGCCGGCGACAACCCACTACGCGGTGGCGCAACTGCTGGCGCCGACGCCGGCCGGGCCGGCTATGGCGCTGGTCGACTGCCGGCTCGACACCGGGCGCACCCACCAGATCCGGGTGCACCTGACCGCGATCGGCCACCCGCTGGTCGGCGACCCGGTCTACGGCCGCGCCGACCGCCGGCGCCGGGCGGAACTGGACGAGGCGGCGCGGGTCGCGGTCGACGGCTTCGCGCGCCAGGCGCTGCACGCGCGCACGCTGGGCTTCGACCACCCGGTCGGCGGCGCGCGCATGGCGTTCGTGCGCGAGGCGCCGGACGATTTCGTTCGCCTGGTCGAAGTACTGGGCGAAGCCGGTTGACGGCATTTACCCGTCGTCCGCCGCGATCGGCTATGATCGGCGGTGGAGGCGTGGACGAGGCATGCGGAAGCGCGGCGCCATGGCGTCGCGGAGGGAAGAGGAGGCCGCACCATGGCCGATGAGGATAGGGAAGACCGGTTCGCGCAGGCGACGTCGAACCTGCCGGCGCTGACCGCGGAGGGCAGCCTCAGCCGCTATCTGCACGAGATCCGCCAGTTCCCGATGCTGGAGGCGGACGAGGAATACATGCTGGCCAGGCAGTGGCGCGAGCAGGGCGACACCGAAGCCGCCGCGCGGCTGGTCAACAGTCACCTGCGCCTGGTCGCCAAGATCGCCATGGGCTATCGCGGCTACGGCCTGCCGGTGGCCGAGCTGATCTCGGAAGGCAATGTCGGCATGATGCAGGCGGTCAAGCGGTTCGAGCCCGAGCGCGGCTTCCGCCTGGCGACCTACGCGATGTGGTGGATCCGCGCCGCGATCCAGGAATACATCCTGCACAGCTGGTCGCTGGTGAAGATGGGCACCACGGCGGCGCAGAAGAAGCTGTTCTTCAACCTGCGCAAGCTGAAGGGCCAGATGCGGGCCTATGAGGAGGGCGACCTCAGCCCCGAGCGGGTGAAGAAGATCGCCGACAAGCTGAACGTGTCGGAGGAAGAGGTCGTCAACATGAACCGGCGGCTGGCCAGCCCCGACCACTCGCTGAACGCGCCGCTGCGCGCCGACGCCGAGGGCGAGTGGCAGGACTGGCTGGTGGACGACAGCGACGACCAGGAAACCGAGCTGGCCCATCGCGAGGAGCTGCAGCAGCGCCGCGAGATGCTGAATGCCGCGCTGGACAACCTGACCGAGCGCGAGCGCCATATCATCGTGCAGCGGCGGCTGAGCGACAATCCGGTCACGCTGGAGGACCTGTCGCGCGAATACGGCATCAGCCGCGAACGGGTGCGCCAGATCGAGGTGCGCGCCTTCGACAAGCTGCAGCGCGCCGTGCGCAACCTGGCGATCAAGCAGCAGCTCGAGGCTTCGAAGGCGACGCTGCCGGACGCGAGCTTCTGAGCGAAGCCGGACCGGCCCCGGCGCGGCGATGCCGCGGCGGGGCGCCGCTGCGCGTGCCATTAGCTCTTGCCGTCGTCGCCGGACCGGGGGATACAGGGTGCGGCGCAATGTCCAGCCCCGCCGCGGCGCCGCCAGCCATGCCCCTCGCCCGAGGGTGCGCCGAACGCGTCCCGGCGTCGACGCGACGACCAGCAAGGGAGGTTCCCCATGGCCCACAAGTTCGAGATATACAAGGACAAGAAGGGCGAGTTCCGCGTCCGCTTCAAGTACAACAACGAAGTGATGTTCGCGACCGAGGGCTATTCCAGCAAGTCGTCGGCGCAGAACGCGATCGCCTCGATCAAGAAGAACGGGCCCGACGCGCCGATCGAAGACAACAGCTGACCCTCGGCCCGCCGGCGTACGCGCCGGGGCCGCCGTCCGTTCAGGCCCGCGCCCGCCGCGCCTGCCGCAGCGTGCGTTCGGGCGGGAACCGGACGCGCACGGTGGTGCCGCGGCCGGGTGCGCTGTCCAGCGTCACCCCGCCGCCATGCAGTTCGGCGAAGCGCTTGACCAGAGCCAGGCCAAGGCCGGTGCCCTCGTTGCGCGTGCCGGCCCGCGGCTCGCCCTGGCGGAACGGCTCGAACACATGCGGCAGGAAGGCGGGATCGATGCCGCTGCCGGTGTCGGTCACCGTCAGTACGATGCCGCCGTCCTCCACCGTCCAGGAGATCGCCACCGTGCCGCCGGGCGGCGTGAAGCGGATGGCGTTCGAGACCAGGTTCACGACGATCTGACGCACGCGCTGCGCGTCGCCGTTCAGCGCGACGGCGCCGGCCGGCAGGGTTGCGGTGAGAACGATGCCGGAGCGCAGGGTCAGGTCGTCGAACAGGTGCGTGCACCAAGCGTTGAGTTCGGCGAGGTCGATCGCCTCCTCCGCCAGCTTGATCGTGCTGTTCTCGATCTTGGCGACGTCGAGGATGTCGTCGATCAGCTGCATCAGGTGCTGGCCGGCCGCGACGATATCGTGGGCGTATTCCCTGTACTTCGGCGTCGCGTGCCGGCCGTACAGCTCCTGCTCCAGCACCGACGCGAAACCGATGATCGCGTTCAGCGGCGTACGCAGCTCGTGGCTCATGCTGGCGAGGAACTCGGTCTTGGTGCGGCTTGCTGCCTCCGCCGCCTCCTTCGCGACGCGCAGCGCCCGTTCGGTGGACTTCAGCTCGGTGATGTCGGTCTGGATGCTGACGAAGCCGCCGGCCCTGGTGCGGCGGTCGGTGGTCCTGATCCAGCGGCCGTCGGCCAGCCGGACCACGAATGAGCCTTCCAGCCGGCGCCGGTATTCCGCCTTGCGCTCGAGGTAGTCGGCGCCGCCGCGCTCGTCGCCGACGACGACGTTGCCGCGCCCCACATCCAGCGCGCCCAGGTCGCGGAAATGCACGCCGGGCCGCGCCTCGTCGTCGGAATAGCCGTAGAGCGCCTTGAAGTTCGCGTTGCATGCGACCAGCCGGCCGTCGGCGTCGTAGATGACGACGGCGTCGGACGTCGCGTCCAGCGCCTCGACCACGGTCAGCGCGTCATCTGCATCGATCTTCATGCTGGGCTCAGTCCCCGCCGGCTCGCCCGGCCGCTGGCCCGCAACACGGCACGGCCGGAGCGCCCAGCGTCGCCCGCCGGTCGAAAAATCCGGTTAATCCCCCACTTCGGAGGGCATTCTAGCCCGGCCGCTGCGGACCGCACACTCGCATGTGACAGTATGGCCGGCGGAATCGCCGCCGGTCAGCCGGGATACCACACCCGGCGCGGGTCGCCGGCGGCGCGCACATGGTCCCAGGCCGAATCGACCATCCGTTTCAGGTCGTAGGCCGGGCGCCAGCCGAGCCTGAGCCGGGCCTTGGCGTTGTCGAGCCAGACGCTGTGGAAGGGCGAGGCGACCGGGACCGACGGCACGCCGCGGCTTTCCGCCAGATAGGCGGCCATGGCGCCATAATCGAGCGGCTCGTCCATGCAGACGTGGAAGGTCTGCCGGCGCGCCGCGGGGTGGTCGAGCGCGACCAGGATGGCGGAGGCGAGGTCGTCGACATGGACGAAGTTGCGCTTCAGCGGCGCGCCGTCGGCATCGAGCAGGATCGGCACCGCGCCGGCCGCGGCATGGCGCGCCGCCTCGTCGGCCGGCACCATCTCGCGGTACAGCGGCCCGCCGAACTGGTCGGCGCCGAAGCTGTGCGCGAAGCGCAGGTCGTCCTTCTCCATGATCCACGGCGCCCTCAGGCAGCAGTGGTCGAGGTCGTACTGGATGCCGAACTGCTCCAGCATCACCTCCTCCAGCACCTTCGACAGGGCATAGCAGCCGGGATAGGCCATGAACGGCCCGTCCTCGGTCACCGGCGCCTCGCGGCGATAGAAGAAGTGGCCGATGCCGGCGTCGCCGCCGATCAGCAGGAAGCGACTGAACGACGGCGCGGTCCGCGCTTCCTCCAGCAGCCAGAACAGGCCGCGGACGGTCACGTCCATGACGTCCTCGGGCGTTTCCTTGCAGGTGGCGAGATGCACCACATGGCTGACCCCGGTCATGGCGCGCCGGGCGACCTCGCGGTCGGCGATCGACCCGCGCACCACCTCCAACCGGGCGCTCTCGTCCAACACGCGGTTGTGGCACAGCGCGCGCACGCGGCCGCCGTCGGGGTCGGCCAGCAGCCTGCCGATGAAGTGGCGCCCGACCTTGCCGGTCGCGCCGGTGACCAGTATCAGCCGATCGTCTGGCATGTTCGTTCCTCCCCCGGAGCGATGACATTTGTATGATGAATATCGCCGGCCACTGTCGCCATTCTCGCGGCGCGGCGCAAGCGGCTGCGAGCGACCGCGCTTTCTGGCCGGCGCGGACTTGCGCTACACAAGCGCGTGAGCCTGGCAAACGGAGGGGAACACGATGGCCGGAGACAAGAGCGCCCACAGCTTCGACCTGGTCGACGACCAGATGGCATTCCTGGAGGCGATGGCGGCGGCCCACGACCTGCCCGACGCCGGCAAGGCGCTGCGCGTGCTGATCGACTATGCCATCGCCGCAGGCGACCGCGACGCGATCTTCGGCCAGGTGCACTGCCTGCGCTGCTGACCGGCCGCCCCGCCCCGTGCCGCTGGCGCGCACCTTGCAGCGCCAGGGCGTTGGTATAGAGTCGCCGGCGGCGGCGGGGGTCGCCCGTCGTCGTTGCGCGCGGCGCAGCCGACATGAAGGGGAACCTCAGCGATGGCACGGCGATTCGGATCGGCCGCATCGGTGTTTGCGGCGACTTGCCTGGCGTGGGCGGCGGCGGCCGCCCAGGACCGGCCCTATGACGGCGTCACCCTGAACCTGGCCTCGATGAACGATCCGTTCTCCGGGCCGCTGGTCACGCTCGCCGAACGGTTCGGCGCCGAGACCGGGATCACGGTCAAGGTCGACATCCTCAGCTATCCCGAGCTGCTGACCAAGGTCACCGCCGACTTCATCGGCGACACCGGCGGCTATCACATCGTCACCATGGACAACGTCTGGGCCGGGCAGTTCGCCGAGGCCGGGCACAGCGTCGTGCTGAACGACTGGATGGCGCGCGACGCCGCCGAGATCGGCCTCGACGACATCTATCCGGTGATCATGACCGCGCTCGGCAACTACCAGGGCGCGCAGGTCGCCTTCCCCTTCTCCGGCTATGCCAACGTGCTGGCCTACCGCACCGACCTGTACGACAAGGCCGGGCTGCAGCCGCCGTCGACGATGGAGGAGCTGGTGGCGGCGGCGAAGGCACTGACCGACCGCGACGCCAACCAGTATGGCTGGGTGGCCAACGGCCAGCGCGGCCCGGCTGTGGCGCAGGACTGGATGCAGTACAATTCGCAGATGGGCGGCTCGATCATGGGCGCGGACGGCCTGCCGGCGATCAACGCGCCCGCGAACGTGGCCAGCCTTGCCGTCTACAAGCAGCTGTTCGACGAAGCGGCACCGCCCGGGGCGGTGGACTACGACTGGGGCGGCCGCGAGGAATCGTTCCGCCAGGGCCTGGTCGCCAACATGCAGACCTGGTCGGTCGGTGCCGCCGGCTACGACAACCCGGACATGTCGAAGGTGGTCGGGCTGAACCGGGTGGTGTTCGCACCGACCGGCGAAGGCCTGCCGCCGCGCTGCGGCGTCGGCGGCTGGGGGCTGGCCATCAATGCCGATATCGACGACACCGAGCAGGCGGCCGCCTGGGAATTCATCAAGTGGATCACCAGCCCGGCGATCCAGAAGGAGATGTCGCTGCTCGGCGGCGGCGGCTACATCCGCGCCAGCACCACCGCCGATCCGGAACTGCAGGCGAAATACCCGTTCCTGCCGGTGATCGACCAGTGCTTCGTCAACGGCGACGGCGACTTCCGGCCGCGCATCCCGGAATATCCGGAGATCCAGGACATCCTGGGTTCCGCTGTCAACGCGGTGCTGGCCGGCGGCGAGGACCCGCAGGCGGCGCTCGACGAGGCCCAGGACCAGGCGATGGGGCTGTTCTGACCCCGGCGGATCGGGCGGCGCGATGACCGCCGTCGCGTCGTCCACGGCCGCCCGTCGGCCCAGGGCGGGCGCCCGGCCCATCAGCTTCGGCCAGCGTCGGCGGCTGTTCCTGCTGGCGCTGGGGCTGCCCTCGCTGGCCTATGTGCTGGTGGTCGCCGGCGGGCCGCTGGCGCAGGGCTTCTGGCTCAGCCTGTTCGACTACAACCTGCGGCGGCCGGCCCGGCGCGAGTTCGTCGGCATCGACAACTACCTCGAGATGCTGGGCGACCCGGTCACGCTGCAGGCGCTGGCCAACACTGCGATCTTCACCGTCTGCGCGGTGACGGTGGAGTTCGTGCTGGCGCTGGGGCTGGCGCTGCTGCTGTGGCGCGACAGCCGGTTCAACCGGGTGGCCCTGGCACTGATGCTGGTGCCGGTGGCGCTGACCCCGCTGGTGGTCGGGCTGGTGTTCCGCGCGCTGCTGGCCGCCGATTTCGGCCTGATCGGCTACTACGCCGCCGAATGGGGTCTCAGCGGCGAGCGCGGCTTCTTCGGCTATCCGGCCAGCGCGATGGGGGCGCTGGTGTTCATCGACGTCTGGCAGTGGACGCCGCTGGTGACGCTGATTCTGCTGGCCGGGCTGAAGTCGCTGCCCGACGAGGCGATCGAGGCGGCGGAGGTGGCCGGTGCCAGCGGTTGGCAGAAGCTGCGGCTGGTCATCCTGCCGATGCTGCTGCCGGCGATCTTCCTGGCGCTGGTCCTGCGCACCATGGATGCGTTCCGCATCTTCGACAGCGTGTTCGTCACCACCAAGGGCGGCCCCGACGACGCCACCAACATGATGATGTTCCATGCGGTCAAGCAGGGGCTGGAGTTCTTCGACGTCGGCTATGCCTCCGGGCTGTCCAACCTGATGCTGGTCTGCATCGGCGTGATCGCCGCCGGCTTCGTGCTGGTGATCCGCCGCGCCGACCGGCGGATGAACGGCTGATGGGGCGCGCCCAGCCGCCGCGCGTGGTCGCCGCCCAGCGCACCGCCGTGGCGTTGGCGCTGGCGCTGTTCCTGGCGCCGGTGGCCTGGCTGTTCTCCACCGCCTGGAAACCGGCGCGCGACATCTTCTCGTTCCCGCCGTCGCTGGCGTTCACGCCGACCTGGGACAACTTCCGCACGATCTTCGCCTTCTTCGACGTGCCGCAGCTGCTGCAGAACAGCGTGATCATCAGCGGCGGCACCACGCTGTTGTCGCTGGTACTGGGCGTGCCCTGCGGCTATGCGCTGGCGCGGGCGCGGGTGCGCTGGGCCGCCGGGCTGGCCTATTTCTTCCTCGCCGTGCGCATGGTGCCGCCGGTGGCGACGCTGATCCCGTTCTACCTGCTGATGCGCGACCTCGGGCTGCTCGGCAGCTACGGCGCCGTCATCCTGCTCGACACCACCCTGAACACCGCCTTCGTGGTCTGGATGATGTTCTCCTGGTTCCGCAGCGTGCCGCCGGAGATCGAGCAGGCGGCGATGGCCGACGGCGCCACCCAGTTCGGCGCCTTCTGGCGCATCGCGGTGCCGATGGTGGTGCCCGGCATCGTCGCCAGCGCGCTGCTGTGCTTCATGCTGTCGTGGAACAGCTTCCTGTTCCCGGCCTTCCTGACCACCGCCGACACCAAGACCCTGTCGGTCGCGCTGCTCACCGCCTACGGCACCAAGGAGATCACCTGGGGCACCATGGGCGCGCTCGCCCATTTCTCCACCCTGCCGATCGTCGCACTCGCCCTTGTTCTCAACCGCTACTTCGTCCAGGGCCTGACCCGCGGCTTCCACTGATGGCGGCCCTTGCGTCCGGCGCCGCTGTGGCCGAAAAGGCTCGGGCGATGACCGGGACCCATGCCATCCGCCCGGCGCGCGCCGACGAACTGGCGCTGCTGCCGGCGATCGAGCGCGACGCCCAGCAGCGCTATCGCAGCGTCGGCTACGACTATTGCGCCGACGGGCCGCTGCGCGACCCGGAGGAGCATGCGCGCGCCTTCGGCGAAGGCACCGTGCTGGTCGCCGCGGCCGACGGCGCCCTGGTCGGCTTCCTGCTGGCCTGGCCGGCCGACGGCCGCGCCCACATCGTCGAGGTCTCGGTCAGGCGCAGCCACCAGGGCCGCGGCATCGGCCGCGCGCTGTTCGCGGCCGCCGAGGCCTGGGCGCGCGGCGCCGGCTACGACGAGGTCACGCTGACCACCTATCTCGAGGTGTCCTGGAACGCGCCGCTGTACGAATCGCTCGGCTTCGTCCGCTTCGAGCCCGGCCCGGACCGGCCGGAGCTGCGCCAGATCCAGGCCGACGAGGCCGCCTGGGGCTTCGCCCGCTGGCCGCGCGGCGCGATGCGCAAGGCGCTAGTCTAGGCGACCGTGGCGCCCCCGCGCGCAACGACGCGGCCGGCGCGGATGACCAGCGAGCGCGGCGGGAAGGTCGCCACCGCCTCGGCGACGCAGGAGGCCGACACGGCAACCAGGTCGGCGCGTGCGCCGACGGCGATGCCGTAGCCGTCGACGCCGAGCACGCCGGCGGCGGCATCGGTGGCCAGCGCCAGCGCCAGCGCCAGCTCGTCGTCGGTGGCGAGCCCGTTGCGGTAGCCGATCAGCCGGGCCCGCTCCAGCATGTCGCCGCTGCCGTAGGGCGACCAGCTGTCGCGGATGTTGTCGGAGCCGGCGAACACCGTCACCCCGGCCGCGCGCAGCCGCTTCACCGGCGGGATCGGGTCCGGGCCGGGGCCGTTGGTCATGATCGCGACCCCGGCGGCGGCGAGCGCGTCGGCCGTGGCACCGAAGGTGGCGTCGTCGACGGCGCCCAGCGCATAGGCATGGCTGACCGCGACCCGGCCCTGCAGGCCGAGCGCGCGGGTTCGCGCCGCGATCCGGCGTAGCTCGAAGGCGCCCATCTCGCCCGGGTCGTGCAGGTGGATGTCGACCCACGCGCCGCGCCGCTCGGCGATGCCGAACACCACCTCGAGCTGGCCCTCGATGTCGCCGTCGAAGCCGGCCGGATCGAGCCCGCCGACCGCTTCCGCCCCGGCCGCGACCGCCCGGTCGAGCAGGTCGGCGGTGCCGGGACCGGCCAGCACGCCGCTCTGCGGGAACGCGACCAGCTGGATGTCCATCAGATCGGCGCAGCGGGCGCGCACGTCCAGCAGCGCCTCCAGCCCCGCCAGGCCCACGCCAGTGTCGATGTCGACGTGGCTGCGCATCCGGGTGGTGCCGAACGCGGCGGCCTGGCGCACCAAAGCCGTCGCCCGCTCCGCGATCGGCACCGTCAGGCCGGCGAGCGCGGCCTTCTCGGCCGCCACCCGGGCCGGCACGCCGCCGCCGGCCACATGCGGCCGCCACGGCAGGCCGGCGAAGGTCTTGTCGAGGTGGATGTGGCCGTCGACGAAGCCGGGCAGCAGCAACTGGCCGCCGAGCGCGATCGCGTTCTCACCGGGCGCCGGCGGCCCGCCGGCCGGCTCGATCGCCGCGATCCGGCCCTCGGCGAGGCGGAGGTCGGCGCTGCGGCCGTCGGGCAGCAGCGCATCGCGCAGGACCAGGGCCGCCGTCACGGGGTCCGTCACGGGATCAGGCCGACACGCCGGGCCGCGGTCACCTGGTACAGCCGGTCGCCGTAAACCGCCTGCTCCTCGCGTGCGGAGAAGGCGAAGCTGACGTCGTGCTCGTCGTCGGACGCGCACGCCGCCGCGGCGATCTCCGGCCAGTCCGGACAGGGCGCACGCCGCATCGCCGCGAAGGCCGGCTCGTCGGGCAGCAGCGGCATCCCGATCTTGGGATAGACCGCCGCGATCGCCTGCCAGAAATAGCGCAGCAGCATCGCGTCGCAGCCAAGGCCGCGCAGCAGCCTCACCCAGTGCGCCCCGGTGACCGCGTGCAGCGCCTCGAAGGTCATGGTCGCCGCCATCAGCCGGATCGACACCGCCGCGACGCGCGCCAGCGTGTCGTGACCGATCCGCAGCCGGTCGACCAGGCCTTCGAACGCCGGCAGCCGCGCCGTCGCCCGCATCCAGTGCCAGAGCAGGTCGGTCTCACTCTCGACATGGGCGAAGGCCGGCTCCGGGCGCATCGCCAGCAGCACCGCCGCCGGGTCGTCGGTGTCGGGCGCATGGCCGCCTGCGGTGCGCAACGGCAGGTAGCTGCCGCAAAGATAGGCGAGCCCGATCGCGGTCTCGTCGGCGTCGTCGCGCAGCGTCGCATAGGCCAGCCGCATCAGCGCATGCAGCGCGCTGGCGGCGATGCCCGGCACCAGCTCGGGCAGATACGCCTCGACCGCACGCCGGCCGCCGAGGCGCCGCACCTCCCGGTGGAAGAACGCGCGGTAGTCGGCCTCGCGGGTGCGGTCGCCGAGATGGTCGCGCCAGTCCGCGGCGCCGATCGGCGCCACAGACGCCGGCACCGGCACCAGTCCGCTTGCCGCCCGGTAGCGCTCGGCGAACTGCCGCATCCGTGCTTCGCTCGCGCCCAGCCTGTGCAGCGCCACCAGCACCATCGGCAGGTGGTTGGCCAGGACATGCGGGAACTCGACGCTGCACGCGGCCGCAGCGGCCACCTGCCGGTCGAGCCCGTCGTCAGTCCGCGCTTTCGGTACAGCCGCCATCATCATCCTGCCGGCCTCCCCCTGTGCAGCACCACAACAGCACCGCGCCGCCGCCCTTGCAAGATCGCGGCCGCGACGCGACGCCGAATCAGATCGGCATCGACCGGACGGCACCGTTTCGGCGATACTGCCGGCCAAGGCGCGGGCGAACCGTGCCGCCAGGGGAGGAGACCATGCCGGACCGGGCCGAGGCGCCGGGTTCGCTGCTGCAACGTTTCGGCCGCCGCCTGCGCATCGGCATGGTCGGCGGCGGCAGCGATTCCATCATCGGGTCCACCCACCGCCATGCGCTGCGCGCCGATGGGCTTTACGACCTCGTCGCCGGCTGCCTGTCGGTCGACCCGGCGATCGCGCGGGCGTCGGCGGCCGCGGAGCTGCTGCCGGTCGAGCGCAGTTACACGGACTGGCGCGAAATGGCGCGGGCCGAGGCCGCCCGCGACGACGGCGTCGACGTGGTCACCGTCTGCACCCCGCCGGACATCCATGCCGACGGGGCCGCGGCGTTCCGGGCCGCCGGACTCGATGTGATCTGCGAGAAGCCGATGACGGCGACCCTGGCCCAGGCGGTCGCGCTGCAGCATGCGGTCGCGGACAGCTGGCGCGCCTTCCTGCTGACCCACTGCTACACCGGCTATCCGATGGTGCGGCAGGCCCGCGCGATGGTGCGAGACGGTGCGATCGGCGCGGTGCGGCTTGTCGAGTCCGATTTCGTCAACGGCGCCTTCCTGACCGAGGAAGCGGACCCGGCGCGCAAGCACTGGCGCTTCCGGCCGCAGGTGATGGGCAAGGCCTCGATGCTGGGCGAGATCGCCAGCCACGCCGTCAACATGGCCGCTTTCGTCTCCGGCCTGTCGGTCGCAGCGGTGTCGGGCGAGCTGCGCACCTTCGTGCCCGGGCGCGAGACCTACGACGACGGCCGCTTCAACCTGCGGCTTTCCGGCGGCGCGGTCGGCCGGATGTGGGTCAGCTTCGTCGCCGCCGGCGCCGAGCACGGCCTGCGCTTCCGCATCTTCGGCGAGACCGGCAGCCTGCACTGGGACCAGGAGCGGCCGGAACTGCTTGTCCACCTGCCGGCCGGCGGCGCGCGCCGCGACATCACGCCGGGCCACGACTGGCTGCTGCCCGCCGGCCGTCACGCCAGCCGGATCCGCGGCGGCCACCCGGAGGGCTACCTGATGGCCTTCGCCAATCTCTACCGGGATTTCGCCCACATCCTGATCGCCCGACGGCTCGGCGAGCCGGTCGACCCGCTGTGGACCGACCTGCCGACGATCGACGACGGCGTCGCCACCATGCGCTTCCACGAGGCGGCCGTCGCCTCCAGCGACGGCGACGGGCGCTGGGTCGCGCTCGCCGACGTCGACCGACCGCACGGCCCGTGACGGAGAGTCCCATGAGCCCACAACCCGTCAGGATCGGCATGCTCGGCGCCGGCTTCATCGGCCAGATGCATGCGCTGACTTTCTCCACGGTGCGCTACAGCCGGTTCCCGGACCGGGTTCCTGTCGCGCTGGTCGCGCTGGCCGAAAGCGACGCGGCTTTGGCCCGCGAGGTCGCCGCCCGCTACGACTGGCAGCGGACGACGCCGGACTGGCACGATGTCGTCGCCGACCCGGGGATCGACCTGTTCATCAACGCCGGCCCCAACGACCGGCACGCGGAGCCCACCATCGCCGCCGCCGCCGCCGGCAAGGCGCTGTTCAGCGAAAAGCCGCTTGCCCGCGACGCCGACGAGGCGCACCGGATCTGGCAGGCGGCGGCCGATGCGCAGGTACTGCACATGTGCGCCTTCCTGCACCGGTCGATCCCGGCGCTCAGGCTCGCGCGCCAGATGATCGAGGCCGGCGAGCTGGGCACCCTCCGCCACTTCCGGTCCAACTTCCTGATGGACATGGTGCAGCCGGGCGAGGTGCTGACCTGGCGCTTCGACCGCAAGGCGGCCGGCGGCGGCGCCTCGTCCGACCTCGGCTCGCACCATATCGACGTCTGCCGTTTCCTGGCCGGCGAGCCGGTCGAGGTGCAGGCATCGGCCAAGAGCTGGCGGAAGGACTCGGCGGGCCGCGTCGCCGCGGTCAACGACGACTGGGTCGCCGCCATCGCCAGGCTCGACAACGATGCCACCGCGGTGTTCGAGGCCACGCGTTCCGACGAGCCGCACAGCCTGACCGGGCGCATCGAGGTCGACGGCAACAAGGGCTCGGTGCTGTTCGACGTGGAGCGGCTGAACGAGCTGCAGTGGCGCGAGCCGGGGAAGAGCCCGCGCATCATAAAGGCGCTGGCGCCGGGCCATCCCTATGCCGAGTTCTGGCTGCCCGGCGGCATCCAGGGATCGCACGCGGTCGGCTGGAACGACTGCTTCGTGTTCCAGGCGCACCAGATGCTGACGGCGATGGCGGAGAAACGGCCGCTGGACCCGATGGCGGCGACGTTCGAGGACGGCTATCGGGTGGCCGAGATCGTCGACGCCATCCTGCGCTCGGCGGACGGCGGGGCGCGCGAGGCGGTGCGCCACCGCGGCCTGCGATAGAGGCCCGCCGAGGACGCGCGCCGCCTATTTCGGCGGCGGCGCCTTCTTGAACGCGTGAACGCGGATCACGCGCAGGTCGCCGCTGTCGATCGCGGCGAGCCGCTTCACCCAGCGCTCGGCCTCGTCGAGCATGAACGCGACCACCGGCGGCTCGTGCGTGCCGGGGCGGAACTGCTCGACGGCCTCCAGCCAGCCGGTCAGCGCCACCGCGCGGTAGTCGTCGCTGAAGTCGTCGCAGATGCGCAGGTCGAGGCCCGCGTCCTCGCACATCGCCCGGTACTCGTCGAGAGTCCACAAATCGGCGATCTCCGGCTCCGCTTCCCGCCAGGCGACGATCGCGTCGTTGGGCTCGCCGCGCTCCTTCAGCGCGAATTCGGTGAACATGAGCTGGCCGGGCTCCTTCAGCGCCGCGACCACCCGCTCGAACAGGCCGGTCTTGTCGCGGATCCGGCTGAACAGCTCGAAAGCGAAGGCGGCGTCGTAGCGGTTCGCTTTCAGCTCCAGCGACGCCGGCTCGTAGGCCTGGATCGGCGCCTTGCGCGCCATGCCGCCGTAGATCGAGCGCTCGTGGCCGGCGGCCGCCAGCGAGGCGCAGGGCTCGTAGCCGGCAATCCACAGGCCGAAGGTATCGACCAGGGCGCGGGCCGGGCCGCCCAGGCCCGCGCGCAGGTCGATGATCGACATGGCGGGCGTCGGCGCCATCGGCCGGATGAAATTCAGTGTGAAGGTGTCGCCGCCGGGCCTGACATGGCCGTGGCCCCACAGCGCCTCGACCGCGGCGATGCGCTCCTCGGACCAGTCCGGCTCGGACGCCGGCTCTGCTTCGGCCTCGCTGCCGGGAGCGTCCTCGTTGGCGGCGTCGTCCCGCTGCGTCGCCTCGCCGTCGGAATCGACGCGCAGGTCGGCCACGTCCACGCCTTCCCACCACGCCCTCAAGCGCAGCTTCAGCGGTGTACGCGCCGAACCAGCCTCGCCCTCCGCAGTCGCGGCGACAGCCACCCGTGGCCTCCTGCCAAATGTTCTCTCCGATCGGGCAGCCTAGCCGCCCGGCCCTAAGAGACGCTTAAATCGGACTTTTGTGGCCATTCCGGCCACTGCGGCCGCCGCGGGTGCGGGCGCCTGGCGGGCCCGGAGGCGATGGTGGGCGGTACTGGGATTGAACCAGTGACCCCTACGATGTCAACGTAGTGCTCTCCCGCTGAGCTAACCGCCCATGCCGGCCCGTTCGGACCGGAGGTGTCGTATAGCGCCGGCCGCGGCGCGGCGCAAGTCGCCCGTCCCGCCGCCGCCCGCGGTGCGGTTCAGGCCGCCAGGATCAGGTCGACCTGGCGGACGAGGTCGCGCAGGTGGAACGGCTTGGACAGGGCCGAAGCCTCGCTCAGCTCCGGCGGCCGGTCGCGCAGCGCGACCGCGGCAAAGCCGGTGATGAACAGCACGCGGATGTTCGGCACCTCGCGCGTGGCATGGCGGGCCAGCTGGATTCCGTCCATCTCCGGCATGACGATGTCGGTGATCAGCAGGTTGAAATGATGCGCGTCGAGCAGCCGCTTGGCGACGGCGCCGTTCTCGGCGGTGACCACCTGGTGCCCGGCCTGCGCCAGTGCCTTGGCCAGGAACCGGCGCAAACCATCGTCGTCTTCGGCTAGGAGAATGTCGGCCATCGTCCATCCGCTTCGGTCTGCGGCAACCCTATGCCGCGCCGGTTAAATTACGCTTATCCCGTGCGTCGGCGCCGTCGCCCCCGCGCCCGGCCGCCCCGCGGTCGCCCCCATCGCCGCCCCGGCGCCGGCAACGACCCACACCGCCCGTTGAGTTTACACGGATGGAACACTAAAACATCCATCATGAATGTGTTGAGCCGCGAATACACGGCGACCCAGGCGCCGTACGGGGTGGCATTGCCCAGGCGCCAGATTGCGCCCGTCGTGCTCGCCTCGCCCCATAGCGGCCAATGGTATCCCCCGTCCTTCCTAGCGGTGACGCGGCTCGACCCGATCAGCCTGCGCCGGTCGGAGGACAGCTTCGTCGACGAGCTGTTCGCCGGCGGCCCGGACCTGGGCGTGCCGCTGATCAACGCGCTGTTCGCCCGCGCCTTCGTCGATGCCAACCGGGAGCCGTTCGAGCTGGACCCGGAAATGTACGACGACGAGCTGCCGGGCTATGCCAACGCCCGCTCGCCCCGTGTGGCGGCCGGGCTGGGCACGATCGCCCGCACCGTCGCCAACGGCCAGCCGATCTATCGCCGGCGCCTGAAAGTGCACGAGGCGCTGAGCCGGATCGAGGCCTGCTACCGGCCCTATCACGACGCGCTGCGCGGCCTGGTGGAGGAAACCCGGGCCCGGTTCGGCACATGCCTGCTGGTCGACTGCCATTCGATGCCGTCGAACAGCATGGAAGCGGTGCGCCGGGGCGGCAAGCCGGTGCCCAGCGTCGACGTGGTGCTGGGCGACGCGCACGGCACCTCGTGCAGCCAGGACCTGGTCGCTTGCGCCGAGCAGACGCTGACCGAGCTCGGCTACCGGGTCTACCGCAACGTGCCCTACGCCGGCGGCTTCACCACCCGCCACTACGGCCGGCCGGCGGAGCGCCTGCATGCGCTGCAAATCGAGCTCAATCGCGCGCTCTACATGGACGAGAACCGGATCGCGCGCAGCGCCCGGTTCAAGGCCGTCGCCGACGACATGTCGCGTCTGGTCGCTGCCCTGGCCGCCGCCAGCCGACAGATCGCCGCCGACCGGCGCTGAGCCGGACGGCAATGGCCGGCCCGCTGCCGGAGGACGAGTCGCCCGCGCGCGCCGACCAGATCGCCGGCGTCGTCGTGCGGCCCGCCGAGGCGCGCGATCTGAGCGCGATCACCGCGATCTACGCCGACAGCGTGGTGCGCGGCCTGGGCTCGTTCGAGGAGATCCCGCCCGACCTGGCGGAGATGAGCCAGCGCTACCAGGCGCTGACGGCGCTGGGCCTGCCCTATCTGGTCGCCGAGATCGACGGGCGGATCGCCGGCTTCACCTATGCCGGGCCGTTCCGCCCGCGCAGCGCCTATCGGCACACGGTCGAGGACAGCATCTACGTGCTGTCCGACGTGCGCGGGCGCGGCGTCGGCAGCCAGTTGCTGGGCGGGCTGATCGACGCCTGCACCGCCATCGGCAAGCGGCAGATGATCGCGGTGGTCGGCGATTCCGGCAACACCGCGTCGGTGATGCTGCACCGGCGGATGGGGTTCCGGCTGTCCGGCCTGCTGTATGCGGTCGGCTTCAAGGCCGGCCACTGGGTCGACTGCGTGATGATGCAGCGGTCGCTGGGCGCCGGCGAGGATTCCGCCCCGGGGCCGGACTAGGCCAAAAAAAAGGGCCGCTGATGCGGCCCGAGTCTAGGGAGGAAACGCCCAAAGGGTAGAAGCGGTATGTTTGGGCATCCGACCGCAGTCGGCATACCGCGATGCACAATATGCTCCCTGTGCCCGCCGGATTCAACAGAAATCGAGATTTTTTTGTTACAGCGTTGAAATGGCACGAAAAGTTTTTTTACGGCCAGTTAATCTGCCCGAATTTGCTGCACTGCAAAAAATATGAGCGCGCGGCACTGTGACATGCCGGCAACATCGATTCGCCCGCCCCGGGCGCCGGCTGGCACGACCGATGCACCGATCGGCCGGTGTTCTCACGACGATAGGGATCGGTCATGGCGGATTCGAAGGCTCGGGCGGTTGCCGGCGCGGCATTGTGGGCACTGGCTGCGGGTGCGCCGACACTGCCGGCGCTGGCCCAGTCCGCCGGCGGAATCACCGGATTCGGCGCCATTTCCCTGGCCTCCGGCGCGCCGGCCGGACCCGAGACCTGCGCACAGGCGGCGGCCGAGGCAGAGGCGCGCTACGGCCTGCCCGGCGGGTTGCTGACCGCCATCGCGACCGTCGAGAGCGGCCGATACGACCCGGCCCTGCAGGCAAATCTTGCCTGGCCCTGGACCATCAATGCCGAGGGCGCGGGCGCGCACTTCGACAGCAAGGCCGAGGCGATCGCCGCGGTCGAAGCGGAACGGGCGGCCGGCAAGACCAGCATCGACGTCGGCTGCATGCAGATCAACCTGCACTGGCATCCCGACGCCTTCGTCGACCTGGACGACGCCTTCGACCCCGCGCTGAACGCCGACTATGCCGCCCGGCTGCTGACGCGGCTGCTGGCCCAGCACGGCGACTGGCCGACCGCCATCGGCTACTACCACTCGCCGACCGACTGGCGGCAGGCCGACTACCAGGCCAAGGTCGCCGACGCCTGGTCTGCGCTCGGCGGCAACATGGCAGCGACCGTCGCCGCCGCCGCGGTGCCGGCGGCCCCGTCCGGTCCGACGCTGTTCGGCGGGCTGGTTGCCGCCGGCGGGCCGGGCAGCGGCGCCGGCGCCATCGGCGGCCTGTCGGCCTCGCCATCCCCGGTCATCGCCGAAGCGGCCCGCGGCGGACCTTCCGCGGCCCTGGTGCAGCAGGCCCGGGCGCTGGGCGTGGGCGGTGCCGCCGGCGCGGATGCGACACCGTTGCGCTTCTTCCCGCTGCCGCCGCGCTGATCCGCCAGCGACCGCGCGCCGCCGTTGCGGGGCGCCGTCGCGGCCACTAGGATGCGGCGTTTTTGTGCCGAGGCGGAGGGGCATGGTGGCGGAGCAGGCGATCGATCTGAAGGCGCATATCCGCTGCATTCCCGACTTCCCGAAGAAGGGCATCGGCTTCTACGACATCTCGACCCTGCTGGCCCACCCGCAGGCCTGGCATGCCGCGGTCGACCGGCTGGCGGGACTGCTGGCGCCGTACCGGCCTGACATGCTGGCGGGCATCGAGTCCCGCGGCTTCCTGGTCGCCGCACCGCTCGCGCTCCAGCTCGGCTGCGGCTTCCTGATGGTGCGCAAGCGCGGCAAGCTGCCGGGCGACGTGGTCGCCCACGACTACGACCTGGAATACGGCACCGATACCATCGAGGTGCAGCAGGACGCGGTCAAACCCGGACAGCGGGTGATCGTGCTCGACGACCTGATCGCGACGGGCGGCACGCTGGCCGCCTCGGTCACGCTGATCGAAAAGATCGGCGGCCGCGTCGAGGCGGTGGCCACCATCATCGAGCTGACCTTCCTGAACGGGCGCCGGTCGATCGCCAAGCCGTTCCACAGCCTGGTCCAGTACGACTCCTGATCCGCGGCTCTTGACGGGAAAGCGGCGGCCGGTTCGCCGGCCGCCGCCATCCGGTCAGGCACGCCGCGCGACGATCACATCAGGTCGTCGAGCTGCTCGAGCGACTCGAACAGCGTGCGCAGCGTGTTCTCGGTGAACAGCTGCATCAGCGCCGGCATCGCGATCGGCGCGGTCTCGACGCCGTCCGGGAACAGCTCGACCTGGCTGAGCGCGTGGTTGCCGTCGTAGTCGTAGTTGTAGATCAGCCCGTCGGCCACGATCGGCCCGGTCACCATCGTGCCGATCTGAATCGCCAGCGCCTGGCCGAGCTCGAGCTGCGGCGCGGTCAATTCGGCGGCCCCCGCCTGCTCGGTGCCGAGGAAGTAATAGACCGCCCACTTGGCGCCGAAGCGGGTGACCCGCGCCAGCTCCGCCTGGGTCAGCAGGCCGTCGCCAGTGACGTCGGCAAAGGCCCAGAAGGTGTCGAGGCAGGCCTGTTCGCTGCCGGCCTGGCACACCTGCGCCAGTTCGTCCTGCAGTGCGGCGAACCGGGCGACCGCGCTGTCGATCAGGAAACCGGTCATGTCCGAGGCGTCGCCGGTCGGCAGGTTGATCTGCGGGATCTCCGGCGTCTGCGCCTCGGGCGCCGAGCAGCGGGTGAAGATGTCGGGCCGCTCCGAGCCGCCGCCCGACTCGGTGAACACGACCTCGTAGCGGTCGGCGCCGAGCGGCGTCATCCTGACCACGCCCTCGTCGCCGCGCGCCACCACCCGGACTTCCAGCGCCGGATCGACCGCCAGCACCTCCAGCACGTCGACGACGAAGTTCTCCTGCCCGTTGTCGATCGCGACGATGCGGGACGGCTCGATCCGCACCGTGTCGCCGCTGAGGTCGGCGCACGACGCCTCGCTACCGACGGCGTAGAGGCCGAGATAGGCGTCGGGGATGGTGCTGCCCAGCGAAACGTCCGGCCCGATTTCCGGCCCTTCCGGCACGAAGCTCTCGCACAGGGTGATGGTCTCGGTCTGCTCGACCTCGCCGGTGTCGCGGTTGCGGAAGGTCAGCGCATAGCGGTCGCCGCCGGCCGAGCGCATCTCGACCACGCCCTCGCGGCCGTCCGACATGATGACGAAATCGATCGCCGGCTCGATGGCGCCCGGCGGCGGCAGCATCACGTCGAGCACGTCGATCTCGAGCTCGACCTGGTTGTTCTCGTAGACGACCAGCCGCTGCGCCTCGAAATAGACCTCGGCGTCGAAGGCGTCGCAGGTGGCGTCGTCGCCGATCACGTAGCGACCGAGGAAGCCGTCGGGGAAGGCGCCGATCGATTCGCCGGTCTCCGGCGTCTCGGAGATGACCACCGGCGCGCTGCAGCGATACAACGTCTCCTCTTCGCGGCCGCCCGACGGATCGATGAACGCGGCCTCGACGATGTCCTGGTTGATCACCACCATCTCGAGCTGGGCCTGCGTGCCCTCGTAGTCGATCGCGATGAGGTAGCCGCCGGGGATTTCCCCGACATCCAGCACCGTATAGACGCCTTGCGACTGGCCGGACTGGCCGCTGAAGGCCTCGATCCGGTCGGCGCCGACCACCAGCCGGTTGTCCGGTGCGGAGCAGCTGCCGGTGGCGAACTCGCCGATCAGCTCGTCCGGCACGGCGACGCCGGACGGGGTGGTCGACACCACGGCGGCCTGGCACAGGTTCAGACGCTGCGCCGGCTCCTCGTTGCCGTTGACGTCGACGAAGATCACGTCGAGCGCGCCGTCGCCGGCATCGCTGAGGATGATGGTGCCGCTTTCGCCGCCGGAGACGTCCGCGGTGATCTGGCCGCCGGCATCCACCACGTTGGAGAATTCGACCGAGGTGATCACGCTGCCGTCCGGCGCGGTCACCTGCATGCCATAGCCGTCGATGGTGACGTTCACGTCGGGCGCGGTGCAGCTGCCGATCGCGAACGCACCCTGGATCCTGGCCGGGGTTTCCTGCGCCAGCGCGGCGGCGCCGCCCAACGACACCGCCAGCGCTGCCGCGGCGAAGATACGCATGCCTGTCACCTTGGTCGTCTCCTCTCTGCCAATCCGCCCCACCAGCGGGCCCTCGCCCCGGATTACAGCACAGCCCCGCCCCCGACGCCAATCGTGCCGGCGGGAACGCGACGCTGCGTCGGCCCTTTCGACCGGAACGCGCCGGAGCGCCGAGCGTTTCCCGGGTCTGCGGCAACAACGCCCGATCTTGTGGCAATTGTGTGTGTGATATGTCTCAGCCGATGCGAATCCACCTTGTTTATGCCCATCCTCTGCCAACCAGCTTCGCGGCGTCGGCCTGCAGCGCGGTCTACAAGGCGCTGGTCGGGGCCGGGCACGAGGTCGACCTGCTCGACCTCTACCAGGAGGATTTCGAGCCGCGGTTGAGCGCGCAGGAGCGGGCGCGCTATCACGAAGCGCCGGACAATGCCGACGGCGTCGCCTCGCATGTGCAGCGCCTGCGCGCCGCCGAAGGGCTGGTGCTGGTGTTCCCGACCTGGAACTTCGGGCCGCCGGCGATCCTGAAGGGCTGGATGGACCGGGTGCTGCTGCCCGGCGTCGCCTTCCGGCTCGACGACGGCAACATCAGGCCGGCGCTGACCAACATCCGCCACTTCTCCGTCGTCACCAGCTATGGCCAGCGCGGCTGGATCGTGCGCTGGGTGATCGGCGACCCGCTGCGCAAGCAGTTCATGCGCTCGCTGCGCCGCTGCATGCATCCGCGCGCCCGGACCCGCTGGCTGCCGCTGTACGACATGAACCGGATCGGCGACGCCGAGCGGCGGCTGTTCCTCGAGCGGCTGGACAGCACCTATCGCCATCTGTAGTCCGGGGTGCGACCGCGACCACGCCGAGCGCCCGCATGCCCGCTGCCCTGTCGGCCCTGATCGTTTACTGCCACCCGGTCGAGGACAGCTTTGCCGCGGCGCTGCGCGACCGCGTCGCCGGCGCGTTCCGGCGCGCCGGCGCCAACTGCACGGTGCTCGACCTCTATGCCGAGGGCTTCGACCCGGTGCTGGGCCGCGACGAGCGGCTGGCCCATCTCGACCACGACCTGCGACCGGCCGACCTCGCCGCCCACTTCGCAGCGCTGGAGCGGGCCGACCTGCTGGTGTTCGTCTACCCGACCTGGTGGTACGGCCCGCCGGCGATGCTGAAGGGCTGGATCGACCGGACGATGCGTGCCGGCGTCGCCTTCCGGCTGCCGCCCGGCGCCGACGTGATCGAGCCGATGCTGACCCGGGTGCGCCGCATCGTCGTGGTCACCACCTACGGCTCGCCCTGGTGGCTGATCCGCTATGTCGGCGACGCCGGCCGCCGCATCATCGCGCGCGGGCTGCAGCTGATCTGCCCCAACGCCGGCCGGCCGGTCTGGCTGGCGCTCTACGGCATGGACACGGCGAGCGCGCTGCAGCGAAGCCGCTTCCTGGAGCGTGTGGAGGACCGGGTGACCGCGGCGGTCCGGCAGGCCCGCCGGTCCGGCAGGAGACATCGGACGTCGCGGCAATGAGGGCGTCGCCGCCCGGCCCGCCGCGGGGCTGACGCGGCTGCGTCGGTCCGCTCAGCGCTCGTAAAGATACCGGGTCTGCCGGTCGCGCTTGTCGTAGTCGGGGTCGTCCCAGGCGATCATCTTGCCGGGGTTGAGCAGGCCGTGGGGGTCGGCCTCGCGCTTGAAGCCGAGCTGGACGGCGTCGACCTTCTTCATGCCGCCGCCCTCCAGCGTGTAGTCGTGCGGGTTGAAGATCGGCGCGCCGGCGGCCTCGAACCGCGCCATGATCGCGTTCAGCCGCTCCGCGGTGGTGTAGCGCACCACCGGCAGCCCCATGCAGTTGACCTCGCCGCCGAAACGCACGAACTCGACGTGCAGCAGCACCTCGTCGCCGAACTCGGCCTGCATCCGCGCGGCCAGGTCGACGTGGTGCGGCGGCGGAAACAGGATCTGCAGATAGGTGACGGTCTTGTCGGTCTTCAGCACCTGCAGCGTGGTGTGGTTCCAGGAATATTCGTACAGCGGCACGGTCTGCGCCGCCTCGTCGGGCGTCGCCCGGTAGACCGCGTTGCCGCCGGACTCGCGCACCAGGTCGTCGAACGGGGTCAGCGACGGCGCGCCGATCATGGTCAGCACGGCGGTGTCGCCGGCGGGCAGCGCGTCGGCGAGCGTCTTGAAGTGGTCCTGGCCGATCGGCGCCGGGATCACCGAGACCAGCTTCTTCAGGATGCCGTCGGAGCGGCCCAGCGCCTGGGCGAAGTCGAGCGCGCGCCGGTAGTCGTGGAAGCTGACGACGATGTCGTGCCAGTCATAGGCCGGCGCGGTGGCGATGGTCAGCTCGGTGATGATGCCGTTGGTGCCGTAGGCGTGGTTGACCTTGTCGACCGCATCGCCGGTGAACTCCAGCACCCGCGGCTCGTCCTCGAAGGTCACCACGCGGGCGGCGAGCACGTTGCCGCGCTCGCGCAGGATGCCGTAGTTGATCGAGCCGATGCCGGAGCTGCCGCCGGCGATGAAGCCGCCGATGGTGGCCGTGCGCCGGGTCGACGGGTGGAACCGCATCTCCCAGCCGTGCGGCTTCAGCGCCGCGTCCAGGTCGATCAGCTTGATGCCGGCCTGCACCCGCGCGGTGCCCGGCCCGACCGCCAGCACCTTGTTCAGCCCCGTCATCTCCAGCACCACGCCGCCGGCCAGCGGCATGGCCTGGCCGTAGTTGCCGGTGCCGGCGCCGCGCACCGTGACCGGCAGCCGGCGGCGCACCGCCTCGCGGGCGAAGGCGATGACGTCGGCCTCGTCGCGCGGCCGCACCACCAGGTCGCCCGCCACCTTGCGCAGCTGCTGCTTCAGGATCGGGCTGTACCAGTAGAAATCGCGGCTCTTCTGCCTGACCAGCGCCGGCTCGTCGATCACCGGGATGTCGCCGAGCGACGCGGCGAACGCCGCCCAGTCGACGGTCGCGCGATCCACGGGCCTGGGTGCATCTGTCATCTGCCGTTCCCTTTGTCAGTGCGAGCCGGTGCGGCCGGCGCGGCAATCCAGGCCACCCACGCGGTGCGGCGGCTCCGCATGGCCGCGTCGCACAGCCCGCAATGACGGGATTGTGGACATGCGCCCTGCATCGCGGCCCTTATCGCGGCACGCGGTCGAACAGGCGGTCCAGCCGCCGGTAGTCCGGCAACCGCCGGGCGATCGGCCGGCCGCCGCGCAGCACCACCCGGTCGACCTGCGGCCTGGCGATCAGCTCGTTCATGCTGCGGGCGCGGAACAGCACCAGGTCGGCCGGGGCGCCCGCGCGGATGCGGCCGCGGCTGCCGAGGCCCATCACGTCGGCCGGCGTGCGCGCCACCGCCGCCGCCCAGTCGCCGAACGGGTGGTCGAGATGGCCGATGCGCACGCCCTGGGCGAACACCTCGACCATGTCCAGGTCGCCGCCGGCATGGAACGGGTCGCGGGTGTTGTCGCTGGCCAGCGCCACCGGCACGCCGGCCGCGGCCAGTTCGTGCACCAGCGTCACCCCGCGCCAGCGCGGCGTGCGGCCGCCGGTACGATCCTGCAGGTACATGTTGCACATCGGCAGGCTGACCACCGCCAGCTCCGCCTCGGCCGCGCGCGCGATCGCCGCGGCGGCCACCGCGTCGGGCTGGACCGACAGCGAGCAGCAATGGCCGCAGGTGACCGTGCCGGCGAAATCGCGGCGCAGGCGGGTGTCGGCGATCAGCTTCAGCGTGCCGGGGCCGGGGTCGCCATGCTCGTCGACATGGAAGTCGAGATCGAGACCGCGGTCCTGCGCCAGCGCGAACACCCGGTCGACCAGGTCGGCGATGTCCGGCAGCGGATAGGTGACCGCGCCGAGCAGCCCGCCGGTGCGTGCCACCAGGTCGGCGAGGTCGGTGCCGAACGCCGCGTCGCGGAAGGCGTCGATGCCGACGATGGTCACCGCCTGCAGGTCGATCCGCCCGGCCCAGCGACGGCGGACGGCGTCGAACACCGGCCAGGAGATGCGCTGCTGCGGCGGGATCGAGTCCAGATGGGTGCGGACCGCCGTGGTGCCGTGCGCGTAGGCGCATTCGAGGGCGAAGTCCATGCGGGCCGCCACATCCTCGGCCCGCCAGTGCGCCGCACGGTCGCGGCCGACATGCAGCAGCGCGCTTTCGAAGGTGCCGTCGGGGTTGCGCGTGCGCGGCCAGATATGGCCCTTGTCCAGGTGGGTGTGCAGGTCGACGAAGCCGGGCCAGACCTGCCCGCCGTCGAGGTCGACCGCCGTCGCCGGCCCCTCGGTCCGTCCGGCCGGGGCGACGGCGGCAACGCGTCCGTCCGCGATGTCGAGGTCGACCGCGATCAGCCCGTCCGCGTCGGCGGGCGCGTCCGCCGGCGGACCGTAGACCAGGCAGCGCGGCACATGCGCGTTGGCCAGCCGCAATGCATCCGCAGGCGGCAAGGCCAGCCACGACGGCAGCGCGATGTCGCTGAGGGCGGTCATGCCCCGATGCCCGCGAACCCTTCACCGTCATGGTCGGGCCTGTCCCGACCATCCACGCCTTTGCGGCGGCAAGGGGAAGACGTGGTTGGTCGCGACAGGCCCCACCATGACGGGCATGGATGCATGCCGGCGACGCCAGGGACAGCCAGGGCGGTCTCGCGGTCAACAAGGCCCATCGTCACCGCTCCCGTTTCAGCGCGCTCTCGTGCCAGCTGCGCAGGGCCAGGTTCGAGATCAGCGAGAACAGCAGGAACAGCACGATGCCGGTGAGCGAGATCAGGGTCAGCGCGGCGAACATGCGCGGCACCTTCAGCAGATAGCTCGCTTCGACGATCCGCGCCGCCAGTCCGGGGCTCTGGCCGTAGGCGACGAACTCGCCGACCACGGCGCCGATCAGCGACAGGCCGGCGCTGATCTTCAGCGCGGCGAGAAAGAAGGGCAGCGCCGACGGCAGGCGCAGGTCCAGCATCACCCGCCAGCGGCTGGCGCCGTACATCTGGTACAGGTCGAGCAGCCCGTGGTCGACGCTGCGCAACCCGATGATGGTGTTGGACAGGATCGGGAAGAAGGCGACGATCCAGGCGCAGACCAGCAGCGCGGTGTCGAGGTCGTCCAGCAGGGTGATGATCAGCGGCGCGATGGCGACGATGGGCGTGACCTGCAGCACCACCGCATAGGGGAAGAAGCTGTATTCGATCCACTTCGACAGGCTGAACGCGATCGCCAGCCCGACGCCCAGCAGCACCGCCCAGAACAGCGCCTTGGCCGTGATCCACAAGGTGACCAGCCAGCCGGGCCACAGGATGTGCCAGTCCTCGACCAGCGCCTGCACCACCACCGACGGGGCCGGCAGGATGTGGTTGTAGTGGCCGATGCCGACGATGTTGATCTTGTACCAGACGAACAGTTCCCAGCCGCCGAGGATCAGCGCGCCGAACAGGACCGGCAGCCCCCAGCGCAGCAGGGTGGCGCGGCGCGCGGCCGCCGCCTGCGCCCGCCGCGCGGCCGCCACCGGGGACTCGACGCCGCCCTCGTCGTAGACCGCCTGGGCCATCACGCCTCGCCCTCGCCGCCGGCCATCGCCTCGGCCAGCGCGGCCGAGACGGTGCGGCAATAGCGGTTGTAGTCCTCGGTCATGCGGAACGCCTGGGTACGCGGATAGGGCGCGTCGATGGCGATGTCGGCATGCACCCGACCGGGCCGCGCCTTCATCACCACGATGCGGTTGGACAGATAGACCGATTCGAACACGGAATGGGTCACGAAGATCACGGTCCAGCTGTGTTCGCGCCACAGCGTCAGCAGATCCTCGTTCAGCCGGAAGCGGGTGATTTCGTCCAGCGCGGCGAAGGGCTCGTCCATCAGCAACACCTGCGGCCCGGTCGCCAGCGCCCGCGCGATCGACACCCGCATGCGCATGCCGCCGGACAGCTCGCGCGGGAAGGCGCGGGCGAAATCGGTCAGGCCGACCATCGCCAGCGCCTCGGCGGCGCGGCGGCCGGCCTCGGCCCCGGTCACGCCGATCAGGCCCAGCGGCCGGCGGATGTTGTCGGCGACCCGGGCCCAGGGCATCAGCGTCGGCTCCTGGAACACGAAGCTGACCTCGCCGGGCGTGGGCTTGCCGCCGTCGCCATGGCCCGGCCATTCGATCCAGCCGGCACTGGGCGCCCCCAGGCCGGCGATCATACGCAGCGCGGTGGACTTGCCGCAGCCCGACGGCCCCAGCAGGCTGACGAATTCGTGCCGGCCGACGTCGAGGTCGAGGCCGGTGACCGCGAGCGTGCCGTTGGCGAAGCGCTTCTCCACCCCGCGCAGCGAGAGCAGCGGCGGCGCGACGGCGGACGACAGGGCCGGTTCAGCCATCGGAAATCGCGCGGTCCGGTGCGCTGCGCCGTCCCTCTCCCGCGCCATCCGCGGGAGAGGGAGCCGGGCGCCGGGTAGAAATTGCGTCCGCGCGCAGCGCCTTACTCGCCGAACGGGATGTCGAGGCCGCGCGCCGCGGCCTCTGCCTTCAACCGCTCCAGGTCGTTGACGAACTGGGTGGTGTAGGCGGCCTGATAGTTCAGGTCGGCGTCGTACTGGCCGACCTCGACCGACTCCTGGAAGAAGCCGCCCCAGCGCTCGTCGGTCATCGCGCCGATGCCGAGCGCCAGCGTGTCGCCGCTGTCGACGATGCCGTACTTCTTCATCGAGTCGATGGAGAAGGCGATCTGCTCGTCCGGCATGTCCGGATTGGCTTCCTTGATCAGCGCATTGCCGGGTGCGGGATCGCCGTACAGATAGCTGTACCAGCCGAGGACGCTGGCATCGA
The DNA here is from genome assembly GCA_041396705.1 of Alphaproteobacteria bacterium. Lineage (NCBI taxonomy): Bacteria > Pseudomonadati > Pseudomonadota > Alphaproteobacteria > Alphaproteobacteria bacterium. The sequence goes on along the minus strand of JAWKYB010000003.1, from coordinate 425,109 downwards.
CGAAGCGCTGCACCAGATCGGGGTTGCCGTCGACCAGCGCCTGCGACGTGGTGATCAGCGTCGAGTACGAGTTGTAGCCGTAGTCGGCCAGCAGGAACACCTGCGGGTCGCCGCCGGCCTGCGCCACCGCGAAGGGCTCGCTGGTCAGATAGCCCTGCATGACGATGCCCTCGTCGGCCAGGAACGGGGCGGCGCTGTAGTTGTACGGCCCGATCTGGCTGTCCTCGAAGCCGTACAGCTTGACCATGAACGGGTAGTAGGGACGTGCGCGCGTCGGCCGAGATCAGGATCTGGGTGGCGTTCTTCAGGTCCTCGATGGTCTGCCAGCCCTGGCTCTCGTGGGCGATCCAGACCTGCAGGTCCTTCTGGAAGATGGTCGCGACCGACAGGAACGGCAGGCCCTCGACCACGAAGTTGTAGCTCTCCGAGTTGTTGCCGCCCATCAGGAAGTCGATGTTGCCGGCGACCAGCATCTGGCGATGGTTGATCTGCGGCCCGCCCGGACGGATCTCGACGTCGAGGCCGAAGGCCTCGTAGATGCCGGTGGCCAGCGCCTGGTAGTAGCCGCCGTGCTCGGCCTGAGCGACCCAGTTGGTGCCGAAGGTGACGTGGTCCTGCGCCAGCGCCGGCGCGCCGGCGGCCAGTGGTGCCGCGGCGACGGCCGTTGGCAAGAGAAACTGCTTCATCGTTGGTCCCCGACCTGAGTTCCGGAATTGCCCTGCCGTTGCCCGGCCGGCAGCGAACAAACTAATCGGAATGCAAAATTCGTGTCACTGCAGATCGCGGCGGCCGCCGCCTCGCCGGTCCGGCCTAGGACGAATCGACAATCATCGCATCCAGATCATGGAGCTTGCGATGTGGAGAGCGGCGAGGAAGTAGATTGCGCGGCGATCGTATCGGGTGGCGAGGCGACGGAAGTGTTTGAGCTTGTTGAAGAATTGCTCGATACGGTTGCGCAGCTTGTAGGCGACTGCGTCGTGGGGGATTTGCAGCGTCCTGGAGCGATTGGATGGGATGACGGCCTGGGCTCCGGCGTCGGCGATCAGGTCGCGCAATGCCCTGCTGTCGTAGGCCTTGTCGGCGATCACGCCGCCGGCCCTGAGGCCGACAAGCAGTTCGGGCGCGGTGGTGATGTCGCCGGCCGAAGCCGTACAGCTTGACCATGAACGGGTAGTAGGACGTGCGCGCGTCGGCCGAGATTAGGATCTGGGTGGCGTTCTTCAGGTCCTCGATGGTCTGCCAGCCCTGGCTCTCGTGGGCGATCCAGACCTGCGGGTCCTTCTGGAAGATGGTCGCGACCGACAGGAACGGCAGGCCCTCGACCACGAAGTTGTAGCTCTCCGAGTTGTTGCCGCCCATCAGGAAGTCGATGTTGCCGGCGACCAGCATCTGGCGATGGTTGATCTGCGGCCCGCCCGGACGGATCTCGACGTCGAGGCCGAAGGCCTCGTAGATGCCGGTGGCCAGCGCCTGGTAGTAGCCGCCGTGCTCGGCCTGAGCGACCCAGTTGGTGCCGAAGGTGACGTGGTCCTGCGCCAGCGCCGGCGCGCCGGCGGCCAGTGCCGCGGCGACGGCCGTTGGCAAGAGAAACTGCTTCATCGTTGGTCCCCCGACCTGAGTTCCGGAATTGCCCTGCCGTTGCCCGGCCGGCAGCGAACAAACTAATCGGAATGCAAAATTCGTGTCACTGCGAATCGCGGCGGCCGCCGCCTCGCCGGTCCGGCCTAGCCGAGCGGACCGTCGCGCAGGACCGACAGCGGCAGGTCGACCACCTCGCGCAACAGCAGCGCCAGCTTCGCGGCGGCCGCCTCGACCAGCGCGCGGCCGCGGTCGGCGTCGGCATCGGGGGCGTCGCCGACCGCGCCGGCCGCATTCAGGTCCTGCGACTGCCAGGCGAAATTCAGCCGGTCGCCCGGCTCCATGTGGCGGAAACCGTCGTGGATCGCCTTGGGCGCCGATGCGAAGTCGCGCGCCCTGTCCATCTGCACGAGATCCGGGCGCACGTGCAGCATCATCGAGGTCTCGATGCCGCCGCCGTGAATGCCGTAGCGCAGCTCGTCGGCGTCGAACCACTGGCCCGGATCGACCATCTGGTACCAGTTGGCCAGCACCACCAGCATGCGCTTGCGCACCCGGAGGTCGCGCGAGACGATGTCCATGATCTGCGGCTGGCCGCCATGGCTGTTGAACAGCACCAGCTTGCGCACGCCGGCCCGGTGCACGCACTCGCCGATCTCGGTCCACAGCCGGATCAGCGTTTCCGCCGACAGCGACAGGGTGCCCGGATAGGCCAGGTGCTCGTTGCTCTTGCCCACCGGCATCGGCGGCAGCACCGTGACCGGGCAGTCGTCGGGCAGGGCGGCGATCGCGCGGTCGAGGATCGCCGCGTTCAGCGCGGCGTCGACGCAGACCGGCAGGTGCGGCCCGTGCTGTTCGATGGCGCCGACCGGCAGCACGGCGACCACCCGCTCCGGGTCGAGCCCGGCGAACTCCGTCGTCGTCATGTCCTGCCAGAGGCGGCGTGGCTGGCCCGGCATCTGGTCGAACCTCCGTTTCGCGGCTGTGTCCCATCCCCGCGCGGTTCGCCGCCGGGGCCGAACGTCGGATATAGCGCGCAGCGACCGGCCGCAACAGCAATGGCTGTCCCGCGCGGCGCGCGCCTGTTGCCAAGCCCGGGCCCTGTGCCCTAACTCGACCGCACCCACTGCGCCGCCGGCCTCGTCCTAGCCGGCCACACGGACCAAACCCGGACCGGAGAAGCCCGATGAAGCCCACATCCGCGACCGCTGCCTTCGCCTGCCTGCTGTTCGGTGCCACCGCCGCCATCGCCCAGGACGACATGGCCGACGTCCAGATCGTGACGACGGATCTGGGCAACGGCCTCTTCATGCTGTCCGGCGCCGGCGGCAACCTCGCGCTGTCGGTCGGCGAGGACGGCACCTTCCTGGTCGACGACGAGCTGCAGCCGCTGACCGAGAAGGTCATCGCCGCCGTCGCCGCGCAGACCGACGTCCCGGTCTCGTTCGTGGTCAACACCCACTGGCATTTCGACCATGCCGGCGGCAACGAGCGGCTGGGCAGCGACGGCGCGGTGATCATCGCGCACGACAACGTGCGCACCCGGATGAGCAACCCGCATTATTTCGAGGCCTTCGACATGCATGTGCCGGCCTCGGCGCATGCGGCGCTGCCGGTGATCACCTTCGCCGACGGGCTGACGCTGCACCTGAACGGCGAGGACGTCGCGGTCACCCACGTCGCGCCGGCGCACACCGACGGCGACGCCATCGTGGTGTTCGAAGGGGCCAACGTCGTCCATCTCGGCGACCTGTTCTTCAACGGGTTCTATCCGTTCATCGATCTCAGTTCCGACGGCAGCGTCGCCGGCATGATCGACGCCGCCAACCTGGCCCTGACGATGGTCGACGACGACACCAGGATCATCCCCGGCCACGGTCCGCTGGGCAGCAAGGCCGACCTGGAGGCCTTTCGCGACATGCTGGTCGCGGTTGCCGCCGCGGTGCAGGCGCGTATCGACGAGGGCATGACGCTGGAACAGGCCGTCGCCGCGGCGCCCACCGCCGCCTATGACGCCGAGTGGGCCGACGGCCTGCTGACGCCCGACCAGTTCGCCGGCATCGTCTACACGGACCTGGCCGACTGACCGACCGCCGCGGACGGCAACGCGCCCGCGGCCGGTGCCGTCCGCAGTTGGCGCCGCCGGGCGCAGGCGATAGCCTGCAGCCTTCGAGCGCTACCGGGGCGGGCGATGATTCTGCTGTTCACCGACTTCGGCTACGACGGTTTCTATGTCGGCCAGATGCGCACCGTGCTGGCGCGCGGCGCGCCGGGCGTGCCGATCGTCGATCTGATGCACGACGCGCCGGCCTTCGACCCGGCCGCCTCGGCCTATCTGCTCGCCGCACTGACGCCGGCATTTCCGCCGGCCGCAGTGATCGTGGCGGTGGTGGATCCGGGCGTCGGCGGCGCAAGGCGGCCGATCGTGGTGCGCGCGGACGAGCGCCTGTTCGTCGGCCCCGACAACGGCCTGTTCGAGCTGGTGTTGCGCAACGCCGCCCAGGTCGACTGCCACGCCATCGAATGCCGGCCGGAGACCATGTCGAACACGTTCCACGGCCGCGACCTGTTCGCGCCGGTCGCCGCCGCGCTGGCCCGCGGCGCCACCTATGGCGGCACGCCCCAGCCGATCGCGGCGCAGCGCTTCCCCGACTGGCCGGACGACCTGCCGGCGGTGATCTATGTCGACGGCTTCGGCAACCTGGTCACCGGCCTGCGGGCGAAGACCCTGGCGGACGACGCCACGCTGACGGTCTGCGGCGAGCGACCGCTGCGCGCCCGCACATTCGGCGACGTCGAGCCCGGCGCCCTGCTGTGGTACGCCAACTCGGTCGGCCTGGTCGAGATCGCGATGAACCAGGGCAGCGCCTCGGTCGCGCTACAGGCGACCATCGGCACGGTGGTGACGCTCGGCTGAGCGCCGCCGCGATCAGGCCGAGGCCGCCGCCGCCAGCTGGCGCGCCTCGCGCATGCGGGCGAGGATCGGGTCGGTCTGCGGCAATGTCGGCCGCTGGCGGGCGACATCGACGAACAGGCCGACCAGGATCATGTCGGGCACGCGGCCGTCGCGGGCCAGCGGCAGCAGCAGCCGCTCCCAGCGCACCAGGTCGCCGGCCTCGTCGAAGCTGCGGTCGGTGCGGTGCACCGGCACGCCGCGCTCGGCGCAGACCGCATAGTCGTCGAGCTCGCCGCCGTCGACGACGCTGCTCATGTCCTCGTCGAAATAGCGGCCGGTGTGGTCCGTGCCCTGGTAGTCCACGATCTTGGTGCCGACCAGCCGGCGCCGGAAACGCAGCGGCGACCGTTCGATGTCGACCAGCTCAACATTGCGCAGCCACGGTTTCAGGGATTCCGGGCCGATCTGCGCGCGCGACGGCAGCGAGTCGCCCGCGGCAATCGACTGCCAGGTGGCGTGCAATGCGGCCAGTTCGGGTCTCATGTTCGTCATGCTGCCAGGGTTGGCCCGCGATGGTTAACCAGCGGTTAACGGCCGGTTAGCCTGACGATCTTTTAACAAAACGGGGCGGGCCTTTCGGACCGCCCCGCAGAAAACGACTGTCAATATTGGTTAGAGTCCTAACAGACCCACGCCGCTTCAGTCGGTCGCTTCGTTGAGCATTTGCGCCTCGACATCGGCGAACTTCTCCTCCAGCCGGCGAAACCGGGTCTTCAGCCGGGCGAGTCCTTCGGCCGCGCCGCCTTCGCCGCGATATCCGTCGGGCGCCGGCTCGCCGTCGCGTGCGCCGGATGCCTCGCCCACCCGGTCGGAGTCGGCATCGGACGGGGCCAGCCAGGCCATCAGCCCATAGGCCACGACCGTCGGCACGGTGAAGATCACCAGCGAGAGAATCGTGACGATTCGCACCAGCTTCGGCCGCACGCCGAGATGGCGCGCGATGCCCGCGCACACGCCCGCGATCATGCCGTTGTCGGCGTCGCGCACGAAGCGGCCGCGCCGCCTTGCCGATTCGCGCATGCGGCGGAACGCCCGGCACGGGCCGTCATGTCCATGGCGATGGTGATGGTGATGCCAATGCCGGCGGCCGCGGCACCGGCCCTGGTCGATCTCGTCGTAGGTCATTGCCACCTGGTCTCTCCCGATCTCGCGTCGTTCTGGTTGTTCCGATCAGCCGGTCCGGCGGCTATTCGGCCGCATTGCTCCCGCCCGCATCCGGCGTCGCCCGCGCTGCCGGCACACCCGCACGCGCCTTCAGGCTTTCCTTCAGCACCTGCAGCTCGCGCTCGACCACCGCTTCCGCCTGCAGTTCGGCGAACTCCTCGCGCAAGGTCTTCTTCTGTCCCATGTCGGCAGCCTCGGCCTCGCCTTCAAGGGAATCCAGCCCGCGCTCGATCTCGTCGAAGCGGGCGTAGGCGTCGTGGATGCGTTCGTCGATGCGGTGCCGGCGCGTCTCGTGCCGCCGCCGATGCGCCATCCGCCGGCTCGCCAGCGCCCGCTCGCGCTTCTTGGCGTCGGTCAGCTTCGATTCGAGCTGGCCGATGTCGTCGTTGGTCTGGCTCAGCGTCTGCTCCAGCACCAGCATCTGTTCCTTCAGCAGATCGGTACGCTCGTTCAGGCGGGCCCGCGCGACCAGCGCGCCCCGTGCCAGGTCCTCGCGGTCGCGCTCCAGCGCGAACTCGGCCTTGGCGCGCCAGTCCTCCGCCTCGGCCACGCAGCGCTCGATCCGGCGCTGCAGGTCCTTGCGCTCGGCGATCGCCTTGGCCGCGGTGGCGCGCACCTCGACCAGCGTGTCCTCCATTTCCTGCACGATCATTCTGATCACCTTGTAGGGGTCCTCCGCCCTGTCGAGCATCGCGTTGATGTTGGCGTTCACGATGTCGCCCAACCTGGAAAATATGCCCATCGGTCCGTTCCCTTGCGCCTGGATGGCCTGGCCTCTGTCCTCGGCACCCTGCTTCGCACATGCCGTGCCAACCGGGAGCGAGAAGATAATTTATTGAATGCAAAGGATTTATCCGAGATGGCCGGCATCGACCCAGGTTGGATCAGCGAAACTTCTCCCGCTATTCGTCATTTTTTCCCATATATTGGCAAAATGGACCACGATACGCTCCAGACCCCGATCGGCAGCGCGCCCGCCTTCCTCGACATGCTGGCGCAGGTCTCGCGGCTGGCCGCCCTGGACCGGCCGGTGCTGGTGATCGGCGAGCGCGGCTCCGGCAAGGAGGTCATCGCCGCGCGGCTGCACTTCCTGTCGCCGCGCTGGGACCGCCCGCTGGTGCGCGTCAACTGCGCCGCGCTCAGCGAGACGCTGCTGGAGAGCGAGCTGTTCGGCCACGAGGCCGGCGCGTTCACCGGCGCGGCACGCCGGCGGCCGGGCCGCTTCGAGCTAGCCGACGGCGGCACCCTGTTCCTGGACGAGGTCGCCAACGCGTCCGGCGCGGTACAGGAGAAGCTGCTGCGGGTGATCGAGTACGGCACCCTCGAACGGGTCGGCGGCAACGAGACGCTGGAGGTGGACGTGCGCATCGTCGCGGCCACCAACATCGACCTGCCGGCCGCGGTCGGCGCCGGGCGCTTTCGCGCCGACCTGCTCGACCGGCTTGCCTTCGACGTGGTGACGGTACCGCCGCTGCGCGCCCGGTCCGAGGACATCGTCGAGTTGGCCGAGCATTTCGCCGGCGCGATGGCGGCGGAGCTGGAGCGCGGCCGCTTTCCCGGCTTCAGCGCCGAGGGCATCGCGCGGCTGCAGGCGCACGACTGGCCCGGCAACGTGCGCGAGTTGAAGAACGTGGCCGAGCGGGCGGTGTTCCATGCTACCGCGCTGGACAGGCCGATCCCGGTCGCGGTGATCGACCCGTTCGAATCGCCGTGGCGGCCGGCGCCGCCGACCCGGCCGGCCACCGCCGCGGCGCCGGAGCGGACCGCCGGCCAGACCTGGCCGGACGGCTCCGCGCCGCTGGCGTTGATCGAGACGGTCGACCGCTTCGAGGCGGCGCTGATCGCCAACGCGCTTGCCGCCAACCGCCACAACGCCAGGGCGACCGCCCGCTTCCTCGGCCTCAGCTACGACCAGCTGCGCAACCGCATGCGCAAGTTCGGGCTGTGACCGCCGCGCCGGCGGCCGGCGCTACTTGTAGGGGTCGGCCGCGTCGCGCAGGCCGTCGCCGAGGAAGTTGAAGGCCAGCACCACCAGCACCACCGGCACCATCGGATAGATCAGCCACGGGTGCAGCACCACCTCGGTGAAGTCGGTCGCCTCCTTCATCAGCACGCCCCAGCTGACCGCCGGCGAATCGAGGCCGAGGCCGAGATAGCTGAGCGCCGTCTCCGCCAGGATCATGCCCGGGACCGACAGGCTGGCCGAGGCGATCAGGTGGCTGGCGAAGCTGGGCAGCAGGTGCCGGCCGATGATGCGCTTCGGCTTGGCGCCCATCAGATAGGCCGCGGTGGCGAAATCCTCCTCGCGCAGGGCCAACAGCTTCGAACGCACCGCGCGCGCCAGCGACGGCCAGTCGAGCAGCGCGAGGATCAGGGTCAGGCCGAAATAGATCCAGACCATGTCCCAGGTCGCCGGCAGGGCGGCCGACAGCGCCATCCACAGCGGCAGCTCGGGGAACGAGCGCAGGATCTCGATCACGCGCTGGACCGCGGCGTCGATCCAGCCGCCGTAATAGCCGGCCAGCCCGCCGATGACGATACCGAGCATGAAGCTGAGCGCGACGCCGACCAGACCGACGGTCAGCGAGATGCGCGCGCCGTAGATCATGCGCGACCAGATGTCCTTGCCCAGCGAATCGGCGCCGAGCCAGTGGAAGGCGCCGCCCTCCGGCGGGCAGACGATGTGGAAGTCCATCTCGATCAGGCCGAGCCAGGCATAGCTGTCGCCGCTGCAGAACCAGCGCAGCGGCATCGGCCTGGAGGTGTCTTCGACCCAGCGTTCCTCGAAGGTGGTGGCGTCGATCACCATCCGCTTCTCGACCGGGTAGACGAACGGCCCGACGAATTCGCCGTCGTGGCTCCAATGCACCTCCATCGGCGGCGCATAGATATAGGCGTTGTCGCGGCTTTCCAGCGCATAGGGCGCCAGCATCTCGCTGAACAGGCACGACAGGTAGAGCAGGCCGAGGAACAGGCCGGATATCACCGCCAGCTTGTGACGGCGCAGCTTCCACCACATCATCGTCCACTGCGACGCCATGTAGTAGCGCTGCATTTCCGGCGACATCGCGGTGTCGGTTTCCGGCGCGAACGGCGCGTCGGAGACGGTGTGCGGCAACGTTTCGGCGGCGAGCCGGTCCTGGTGCGTGCCCTCGTTCACCGGCCCGTCCCCCCGCCGAGCCGGATGCGCGGGTCGAGCCACGCCAGCAGCAGATCGGACACCAGCGTGCCGATCACGGTCAGCACCGCCAGGAACATCAGGAAGGCGCCGGCCAGATACATGTCCTGCACCTGCAGGGCGCGCACCAGCATCTCGCCGGAGGTGTCGAGGCCGAGCACGACCGAGACGATCGCCGCGCCGCTGATCACCTGCGGCAGCAGGTTGCCGATGTCGGCGATGAACGGGTTCAGCGCCATCCGCAGCGGGTACTTGATCAGCAGCCGGCCGCGCGGCACCCCCTTGGCGCGCGCGGTGACCACGTATTGCTTCTGCAGCTCGTCGAGCACGTTGGCGCGCAGCCGGCGGATCATGCCGGCCGTGCCCGACGTGCCGATGATCACCACCGGCACCCACAGGTGCTCAAGCACCGAGCCGACCTTGGCCAGGCTCCAGGGCTGGTCGCGATACTGGTCGTCCATCAGCCCGCCGATGCTGGTGCCGAACCATTCGTTGGCCAGGTAGAGCATGACGATGGCAAGCAGGAAGTTCGGCACGGCCAAGCCGAGATAGCCGATGAACGTCGCCAGATAGTCGCCGACGCTGTACTGGTAGACCGCCGAATAAACCCCGATCGGGAACGCCACCGCCCAGATGAACAGGATGGTGAAGAAGTTCAGGATGAAGGTGAACAGGAAGCGTTCGCCGACGACCTGGCTGACCGGCTGCTCGAGGTCGAAGGAGTAGCCGAGGTTGCCGTTGAGCAGGTTCCACAGCCAGTTGAAATACTGTTCCACGAACGGCTTGTCGAAGCCGTAGGTCTGGCGCAGATACTCGAGCTGGGCCTGGCCGCGCTCGCCCTGCGAGCGCAGCTCGTTGACGATGTTGGAGAAGATGTCGCCGGGCGGCAGCTGGATGATGACGAAGACCAGGAAGCTGATCACCAGCAGCGTCGGCACCATCACCAGCAGGCGATGCGCCACATAGCGGATCATCGGCGCCTCGTCATGCCGGCGACCCTCGCATCCAGCGGCTCAGACCCGCGCCCCGCCCGTCGCCGCCGTCACTGCGCCGCGAACCAGAAGGTGTCGGGCCGGTAGATGCCGAACTGCGCACCTGGATCCCAGTTGTACACCGCCTCGGTCGGGACGTTGTGCAGGCGGTTGGAGAACACCACGGGCTGCGGCACCTGGGCGACGGTACCGATGGTGAAGACGCTGTCGGTGTAGATCTGGACAATCTCCTGCCAGATCGCCCGTCGCTCCTCGGTCACCCGGGTGCCGCGCCAGTCGTGGTACAGCTGCATCAGGCGCTCGGCCTCGGCGATGTCGATCGGCTCGCCCGAGCCGCCCTTGGTCTCGTAGTACTGTCCCCATTTCGGCCACTGCAGCTGGTCCTGCGCAGTCGGGGCGAACTCCCAGGGCGACATGTCGGCGACCGGGATGCCATTGTCGATGCCGTTGAACACCGCCATCACCGTCTCGCCGGCGAACACGCGCTCGTACAGGGCCTCGCGCTGCTGCGGGCGGATGAACATGGCCACGCCGATATTCTTCCAGCTTTCCTCGATCAGCTGCAGCACGTCGGCGACCTCGCTGTCCTCGCCGGTGGTCTCGACCAGGATCTCCAGCGGGCGGCCGTCGGGCAGCAGGCGGATGCCGGAACCGTTGCGCTGGTCGAGCCCCATCTCGTCGAGCAGCGCATTGGCCTGGTCGTAGTCCAGCGTCGCCCACATCGTGGTCAGGCCGTCCTGGTACAGCGGGCTCTGCGGCAGGATGGTGTTGGCGCCCGGCACGGCGAGCCCGAAATACAAGGCCTGGTTGATGTCGTCGCGGTCGATACCCAGCGACAGCGCGCGCCGGAAGCGGACGTCGCGCATCACCGCGCGCCACACCGGATCGGCCACGTTCAGGTTGGGAAACAGCGCGTGGCGCGAACCCTGGCCAGTGCCCCACAGCACCATGGTGTAGTCGTGGGCGGCCTCGTTCTGCTTCAACAGAGGCGCGTCGGCCAGCGACAGGTTGCGCGCCTGCAGGTCGGTGTCGCCGGTCGCGGTCTTGGCCGCGATCAGGTCGCTGGCGGCGATGTTGACCACGATGCGGTCGACATAGGGCAGCTGGCGGCCGTCCGGGTCGACCCGGTGGAAATAGGGATTGCGTTCCCACACCAGCCGGTCGGACGCGCCCTCGGTGACCAGGTGCCAGGGCTCCAGCGTCGGCAGGCCGGGGTTGTCCTCGCGGCCCATGTTGTCCATCGCGTTGTGCAGCGCCGCCCAGTTGCGGTGCTCGCCGGCCGCCACCAGTTCGGCGATCCGGTCGGTGTCGCCATGGTCCTGGTGGAACTGCTGCACATAATGCGCGGGCATGTAGATGTAGAGCGGAGTCGGGCCGGCCAGCGCCGGCAGGAAGCCGGGGTTCGGGTGGGTCCAGGTATAGCGCACGGTGGTGGCGTCCGGGAACTCGACCGTCGGCAGCTCGCCGTCGACCACCATCTCGATCGGCGGACCGACCGGCGACAGCTCCTCGTTCAGCGCCACCTCCTCCCACCAGTAGCGGAAGTCTTCGCTGGTGAACGGCGCGCCGTCCGACCAGCGATGGCCCTCGCGCAGCGTGAAGGTGAAGATGCGCCCCTCCTCGACCGTGAAGTCGGCCAGGATGTCGGGCCGCAGCTCCAGGTCCGGCGTGAAGCCGACCAGCCGGGCGTAGCCGTAGACCGAGATCAGGCGGGAATCGCGGGCCCGACCGAACAGCAGCCGCATCTCGCCGCCATACTGGCCGATCTCCTTGCCCAGCGCCGCGAAGTCGGAGACCAGCGGGTTCGCCGGCAGGCGCTCGGCCATCGGCGGCAGGCTGCCCTGCTCGACCAGCGGGGCCAGCAGCGGCGGTTCTTCCTGCGCGCGGGCGGTCGCGGACAATGCCAGGGCGGCGAGCAGGGCCGCACTCCATCCGATCAGTCCGCCAGTGTTCCCCCGCATTCCCGCCTCCACGTTTTCTTTTTGCCTTCGGCTCGCAACCAGCCGCTCAGGCCGCCAGCCGCGCCTGCGCATCCGCCCTTACGAAATGTCCGTCGCCCACCGGTATCAGGGCAGCCTTGGTCCCGGCGGTCAACCGAAACGGCTCAGGCCAGTCGGCCGGATTCGACGCCCGCCCGTCCATCAGCGCGCCCAGATCGAGCCGGCTGTCCGGGTCCGGCTCCGGCACCGCGGCCAGCAGCGCCTTGGTGTAGGGATGCACCGGGCTGCGGAACAATGCGCGCGCCGGCGCCAGCTCGACCAGCCGGCCGGCGCACATCACCGCGATCCGGTCGGCGACATAGTCGACGACGGCCAGGTTGTGCGACACGAACAGGTAGGTCAGCCCCAGCCGCTCCTGCAGGTCCTTCAGCAGGTTGAGGATCTGGGCCTGGATCGACACGTCGAGCGCCGAGACCGGCTCGTCGCAGATCAGGATGTCCGGTTTCAGCGCCAGGGCCCGGGCGATGCCGATGCGCTGGCGCTGGCCGCCGGAGAAGCTGTGCGGATAGCGGCCGAGCCAGCGCGGATCGAGCCCGACCAGCTCCATCAGTTCGCGCGCCATCTCGTGCCGGAACGCCGTATCGCCGATGCGGTGGATGGCCAGCGGCTCGGTGACGATGTCGAGCACGGTCATGCGTGGGTTCAGCGCGCTGAACGGGTCCTGGAACACGAACTGGATGCGCCGGCGGAAATCGGTCAGCGCGTCGCCGCCCAGCGCCAGCACGTCGACCGGGCGGGCGGTCTCGCCGGCGCCATCGTGGAAGGTGACGCTGCCGGAATCGGCATGCAGCGCCCGCATGATCATCTTGCTGAGGGTGGTCTTGCCGCAGCCGCTCTCGCCGACCAGGCCCAGGCATTCGCGCGCGCGCAGCACGAAGCTGACGTCGTCGACCGCCTTGACCGAGACCTTGTCGGCGGATGCGAAACCGGCCTTGCGGATGGTGAAGGTCTTCGACAGGTGTGCGACCTCGAGCAGCGGCGCGCCGGCCTCGGCCGCGGCCCGCGCACCTTCGCCCGTCGGCGCCAGCAGATGGCCGGTGCTGGGCTTGATCTCGCGCAGCGGGGTCAGCCGCTCGCCCGGCTGCATGTCGAACCGCGGCACCGCGTGCATCAGCGCCTTCAGATAGGGGTGCTGCGGGTCGTTGAAGATCGGCTGCAGCGGGCCGGATTCGACGATCTTGCCACGGTACATCACCGCCACCTCGTCGGCGACGTTGGCGACGACGCCGAGGTCGTGGGTGATCATCAGCACTGCCATGCCCAGCTCGGCCTGCAGATCCTTCACCAGCTTGAGGATCTGGGCTTGGATGGTGACGTCGAGCGCGGTGGTCGGCTCGTCGGCGATCAGCAGGGCCGGCCGGCAGACCAGTGCCATCGCGATCATCGCGCGCTGGCGCAGCCCGCCGGACAACTCGAACGGATAGGTCTTCAGGGCGCGCCGCGGATCGGGGAAGCCGACCTTGGCCAGCATCTCCATCACCATCGCCTCCGCCGCGCGGCCATTGACGCCGCAGTGCAGGGTCACCGCCTCGCCGATCTGGTTGCCGACGGTATGCAGCGGCGACAGCGAGGTCATCGGCTCCTGGAAGATCATGGTGATGCGGTCGCCGCGGATGCGGTTGAGCTGCGCGCCGCGCAGCGCCAGCAGGTCGCGGCCCTTGAACAGGGCGGAACCGCGGGCGCGGCCGTTCTGCGCCAGCAGGCCCATCACCGCCATCATGGTCTGGCTCTTGCCGGAGCCGGATTCGCCGACCACCGCCACGGTCTCGCCCGCTCCGACCGCCATGTCGACGCCGCGCACCGCGTGCACCTCGCCCTGCGGCATGGCGAAGCGCACGTCCAGCCCGCGGATGTCGAGCAGCGGGCCGCTCATCGGTCCTTCGGGTCCAGCGCGTCGCGCAGGCCGTCGCCGATGAAGTTCAGGCACATCAGGGTGGCGACCAGGAACACGGCCGGGAACACCAGCATCCACAGCGCCTGCTGCAGGTTCTTGGCGCCGTCGGCGATCAGCGTGCCCCAGCTGGTCAGCGGCTCCTGCACGCCGAGGCCGGGGAAGCTGAGGAAGCTTTCCAGCAGGATCACCTTCGGCACCATCAGCGTCATGTAGATCACCACCGGCCCCAGCGCGTTGGGAATGACGTGGCGACGCAGGATGCCGCGCGCGCCGACTCCCATGGCGTGGGCGGCCTGCACATATTCCTGCCGCTTCAGGCTCAGGGTCTGGCCGCGGACGATCCGGGCCATGTCCAGCCACTCGATCGCGCCGATGGCGATGAACACCAGCACGACGTTGCGGCCGAAGAACACCATCAGCAGGATGACGAAGAACATGAACGGCAGCGAATAGAGGATGTCGACCAGCCGCATCATCGCGTTGTCGACCGCCCCGCCCAGATAGCCGGCGATGGCGCCGTAGGCGACGCCGATCAGCAGGCTGACGCCGGTGGCGAGCAGGCCGATCATCAGCGAGATGCGTCCGCCGACGAAGACGCGGGTCATCAGGTCGCGGCCGTTGCTCTCGGTGCCGAACAGGAACAGCTGGCGGTTGATCTGCACGGTGGCGGTGGCGGTGGTGGCGCCCTCGGCCGGGATGTCGATGACGGCGCTGGCAAAGGAGTCCGAGCGCTCCAGATAGCGGCTGATGCGCGGGTCGATCGGCGCTTCGCTGGTCAGTTCGACCACCAGGGTCCGGTCCTCGATCCGGCTCTCCGCCACGCTGACGCCGGTGCGGCGCAGGGTGCGGTCCAACTCCTCCAGCAGGTCCTGCTCGCGCGGATAGGGGGTGAGGCTGGGCGGGATCTTGACGTATTCCTGGTAGACTTGGTCATAGGCGTGCGGCGACAGCATCGGCCCGAAGATGCAGGCCAGCGCGATCAGGCCGAGCACGACGAAGCTGGTCATCGCCGCGCGGTTGGCGCGCAGCCGGCCCCAGGCATCGGCCCACAGGCTGCGCCCGGCCGGCGCCTCCGCCAGTGCCACGCCGGGCTCGGCGTCCAGCGTGGTCATCGCCGCCCCGCCTCAGTCATAGCGCACGCGCGGGTCGATCAGGCTGTAGGCCAGGTCGACCAGCAGGTTGAACACGATGATGAAGATGGCGATCAGCACCACCGTGCCCATCACCAGCGTGTAGTCGCGGTTCAGCGCGCCCTGCACGAAATAGCGGCCGACGCCGGGGACCTCGAAGATCACCTCGATCACCACCGAGCCGGTCAGCAGCGCCGCGGCGGCCGGGCCGAGATAGGAGACGACCGGCAGCAGCGCGCCGCGCAGCGCATGCACGACGACGACGGTCGTCCGGCGCAGCCCGTAGGCGCGCGCGGTGCGGACGTGGTTGGAGCGCAACGCCTCCAGCATGCTGCCGCGGGTCAGCCGGGCGATGATCGCGATCTGCAGCATCGCCAGCGTCACGATCGGCAGCACCTTGTTGGCGATGGCGCCGTCGCCCCAGCCGCCGGCCGGCAGCCAGCCGAGATAGACGCCGATCACCAGCGACAGCACCGGCGCCAGCACGAAGTTCGGAATGGTCACGCCCAGCATGGCCACGCCCATCACCGCATAGTCGGTGGCCCGGTTCACGCAGTTCAGCGCCGCCACCGTGCCGGCGGGGATGCCGACGGCCAGCGCCAGCAGCGGCGCGAAGCCGCCGAGCTGGACCGACACCGGCAGCCCGTCGAGGATCAGTTCGGCGACGGAGAAGTCGCGGTAGATGAAGCTGGGGCCGAAGTCGCCGACGGCGACGTTCTGCAGGTAGTACCAGTATTGGGCCAGCAGCGGCTCGTTCAGGTGGAACATCCGCTCCAGGTTGGCCATCACCTGCGCCTGCAGCGGGCGCTCCAGGTCGAACGGCCCGCCGGGGGCGACCCGGATCAGGAAGAAGGCGACCGTGACGATCACGAACACCGTCGGGATCGCGGTCAGCAGGCGGCGGATCAGATAGGCGAACATCGTGCCCCGCACCGGCCGTCGCGCGGCCCTGGCATCGGCCTTCCCGTCATGGCGAGGCCGGTGCGCCGGCCCGGATGGGCCGGCGCACCGCGGCCGGGCCTACTGGTCGAGGCTCAGGAAGCGGGTCGGGTGCACGTCCTGCACGTTGTCCTCCCAGCCGTGCAGCCGGGTCGAGACCAGGTTGGACGAGGCGTAGTGCATCAACGGGATGAACGGCAGGTCGCGCATGAAGATCGCCTCCGCCTGGTGGAGGATGTCGGCGCGCGCCTTCAGGTCCGTCGTCGCCGCGGCCTGGTCCATCAGCGCGTCGTAGTCGGGGTTGTCGTAGTGGGCGTAGTTGAAGCCGTCGTTGTCGCTCTCGACCATGAACAGGAAGTTCTGCGGGTCGCTGTAGTCGGCGATCCAGGCCGCGCGGGCCACGTTGAACGCGCCGCCGTCGCGGATATAGGCGTAGTGCGTGGCGACGTCGGAGTTGAACAGGCTGACGTTGACGCCCAGCGGTTTCCACATGTCCGCGATGGCCACCGCGATCTTCTGGTGGTTCTCCGACGTGTTGTAGCGGATCTCGAGGTCGAGCGGGTGGTCGGGGCCGTAGCCGACCTCGGCCAGCAGCGCCACCGCCTCGTCCTCGCGGTCCAGCATCGACATGTCGATGAAGTCGGCGGTCGCCGGCTCGGTGTAGTTGTTGATGCCCGGCGGGACGAAGCTGTAGGCCGGCAGGAAGGTGCCGCCCATGATCTCGGCGCCGAGGAACTCGCGGTCGACGGCCAGCGACAGCGCGCGCCGCACGCGGATGTCGTCGAACGGCGGCTGGCGCATGTCGACGGCGTAGTAGTAGGTGCCGAGATAGGGTGCCGAATGGAACTCGTCCGGCATGTTCTCCTGCATCCAGGGGATCTGCTCGAACGGCACGTCGTTGTTTGAATCGAGCTCGCCGGCCTGGAATCGGCGCAGCGCCGACGACCGGTCCTCGGTCGGGTAGTAGTAGACCGTGTCGATCGCCACGTTGGCGGCATCGTGGAAGTTGGGGTTGCGGACCAGCTTGATGTGGTCGTTGACCGCGGCTTCCTCCAGCATGTAGGCGCCGTTGCTGACCATGTTGCCGGGCCGCACGAACTCGGCGCCGTACTGCGCGACCGAGGCCGGGTGCACCGGCAGGCTGGTCTGGTGGGTCAGCAGCTCGAGGAAATAGGGGGTCGGCGCCTCCAGCGTGATCTCCACCGTCAGCGGGTCGACCGCGCGCACGCCGAGCTGCTCGAAGTCGGTGATCGCGCCGGTGTTGATCGCCTCGGCGTTCTTGATCGGATAGAGGATGTTGGCGTACTCGGCGCCGGTCTCCGGGTTCAGGATGCGCCGGTAGGAGAAGACGAAGTCGTCGGCGACCAGCGGGTCGCCGTTCGACCACTTGCCGTCGGGCCGCAGGTGGAAGGTGTAGACCAGCCCGTCGGCGCTCAGCTCATAGCTTTCGGCCGCGCCCGGAATGACCTCGGCCTTGGCCGAATGCGCCATCAGCCCCTCGTAGAGGTCGCGCAGGATGTGCGCCTCGTACACCGTCGACGTCAGGTGCTGGTCCAGCGTCTCCGGCTCGCCGGTGTTGCCGCGATGGTAGACCATCTCGGCCTGGGCGAAGCTGAGCGAGGTGGACGCGAGCAGGGTGGCGAATGCGGCAGCGGCCCAGCGGGAACGGCTGGTCATCATGGCGGGTCTCCCATCTATGCGCCGTTCGGCGTCATTCGGTTGCGGGGGCGCCCCGCCGGCGGGGCGCCGGCTGGCCCGATGTTAGGCACCGCCCGGGAAGACCGCCAAGCGAAATCCGGCCGGGTCCGCCCGCTGCGGGGGGAAGGACCCGGCCACGAATGCGTGAGGCGCGCTACTGCGCCTCGCCGCGGCGGTCGGTGGCCAGCGCCGGCTCGCGCGACAGCGCCGAGATGCGGTCGCGCAGGTCGGCGTCCATCGCGATCTTCAGCGAATCCAGCGACGGCTGCAGCTGCTCCAGGCTGCGCGCACCGATGATCGGGCAGGTCACGTCCGGGTGCGCCGCCACCCAGGCCACCGACAGGCTGACCGGGTGCCAGCCGCCGGCCTTGGCGAACTCGGTGAACGCCTCCGCCACGTCGTAGACCCAGTCCTCGCCATAGCGGACGGCATATTCCTTGTTGGTGACGATCCGCGCGCTGTCCGGCCGCTTGTCCTTGCCGTACTTGCCGCTGAGCAGGCCGCCGCCGACCGGGCTGTAGGTGATGACGCCCAGCCCCTCCGACCGCGCCATCGGCAGGATCTCGCTCTCCACCTGGCGCTTGACCAGGTTGTACATCGGCTGGAT
Organism: Alphaproteobacteria bacterium; assembly: GCA_041396705.1. NCBI lineage: Bacteria > Pseudomonadati > Pseudomonadota > Alphaproteobacteria > Alphaproteobacteria bacterium. Next base: position 406,973 of record JAWKYB010000003.1, on the reverse strand, counting down.
CACCTCGAACCGCGCCCAGCCGCGGCGCTCGGAGATGCCGAGGCCCTTGGCGACCTGCCAGGCGGCGAAGTTGGAGGCGCCGAGGTACAGCACCTTGCCGGCGCGGGCCAGGTCCTCCAGCGCGCGCAGCGTCTCCTCCAGCGGGGTCGCCTTGTCCCAGCGGTGCATGAACAGCACGTCGAGCCGGTCTGTGCCCAGCCGCTTCAGGCTGGCCTCGACCGCGCGCACGATGTGGCGCCGGCTGGAGCCGCGATCGTTGACGTCCTTTCCGGTCGGGTTGAAGCATTTCGAGGTGACCACCAGCTGGTCGCGCTCGTGTTGCATCAGCCGGCCGAGTATCTCCTCCGAGCGGCCGCCGCCATACTGGTCGGCGGTGTCGAAGAAGTTGATGCCCATGTCGCGGCAGGCCTTGTACATCCTGGCCGATTCCGCCTCGTCGGCATCGCCGCCGAACGACATGGTGCCGAAGCACAGGCTGGAGACCTGAACCCCGCTGCGCCCGAGCCATTTGTAATCCATCGTGCTGTCGCCTCCCTTTCCCTCGGGACTCGCCGGGTGCTAAACGGGACGCTGCCGTCGGACCGACGGCGACGCGGACGAGCCCTTGTTGCGGCTTCCGGGGCGCAATAGCACGCAAAGGCCATCGTGACCACGACCCGCAGCGGCAGCATCCTCACCCCAGACGGCTGGGTCGCCGGGCGCATCGCCTTCGCCGAGCGGGTGACCGCGGTCGAGGGAACGCGCACCGAGCGACCGACGCCGCCCTATCTGGTTCCCGGCTTCATCGATCTGCACGTCCACGGCGGCGGCGGCGCCGACATGATGGACGGCGAGGATGCCATCCGCCGTGCGGCGCGGCTGCACGCCCGCCACGGCACCACCGCGCTGCTGGTCACCACAATCACCGCGCCGCTCGACGAGACCGTCGCCGCCACCCGTGCGGCCGCGGCGGTGATGGACGCGCCGATGCCGGGCGAGGCCCGCGTCCTCGGCCTGCACCTGGAGGGCCCGTTCATCAACCCGGGGCGTCTCGGCGCGCAGCCGCCTTTCGCGCTGCCGGCCGATGCGGCGGTGTTCGCCCGGCTTGCGGCGGCGGCGCCGGTCCGCGTCGTCACCGTCGCGCCGGAGTGCGACCCCGACGGCCGGCTGGCGGAGGCGGTGCGCGCCGCCGGCGCCCGCCTGCAGATCGGCCACAGCCTGTGCGACTATGCCTGCGCCCGCGCCCGCCTGCAGGACGGCTGGGGCTTCACCCACCTCTACAACGCCACCGGCGCCTTCTCGCACCGCGGCTGCGGGCCGGTCGGCGCCGCGTTGGCGCATGCCGACTATGCCGAGATCATCCCCGACCTGATCCACGTCGACGAGGGCGCGATCCTGGCCGCGCGCCGGGCCATTCCCAACCTCTACGGCGTGACCGATTCCACCGCCGGCGCCGGCATGGCCGACGGCGAATACCGGCTCGGCCGCCACACCGTGATCAAGAAGAACGGCGCGATGCGGCTGGCGGACGGCACGCTGGCCGGCTCGACCCTGACCATGGACCGCGCGCTCGCCAACCTGGTGGCGATCGGCCTGCCGCTGGCCGAGGCGGCGGCGCGCCTCGCCGCGATCCCGGCCGCCTGGCTCGGCGAGCCCGACCGCGGCCGCCTCGCCCCCGGCACCCACGCCGACATCGTCGCCCTCGACGCCGCCCTTGAGGTGACCGAAGTGATCGTCGCCGGCAAAGCGATTCCCGCGTAGTCCGGATGGAGCGCGGCGCAATCCGGGGAACGACATTGCCGCCGGCGGCGTGCTCTCGCCACCGGCTTGAACCGGCCGACGCGCGCCGGCGACCTATGCGCCGTGTGCTTTCGTGGAGGTCTCGATGACGATTGATGCGGCGTCTTCCCCGAGGCTGCGGCCGGTGGACCTCTCCGCCGGCGAGCGGCGTCTGCTGGCCAGAATCATGAGCAAGGTTCCCGACGCCAGCCGGCGCCATTTGTCCGAGGCGGAGATCGGCAACGCGTTTCGCACCGGCTATGCGGCGTTCAGGCCCGGCTACGACCGACTGAACTGGGTGGCGCTGCCGTTCGCGATCGCCGTGTTCCTGTCGATGTTCGTGTTCGACTTCTCGATCGGGACCAGGTTCCTGATCCTGTTGCCGCTGCTGACGCTGACGACGCTGGCGCTCATGCGCCTGCAGGCGTTCAAGCGCGACATGGCCGCCACCCTGACCGGCATGGCCGCGCGGGCGATGCGCGACAAGCAGCCTCGTAGCCCGCATGGGGCGTAGCGAAATCCGGGGGACAGCATTTCCGTCCGCGCGGCCCTATCCCGGATTGCGCTCCGCTCCATCCGGGCTACAATCGATGCGGGTTTTGGTCATGGCTCGTTACAACCATGGTGCGCTACCGCCGCAATCGGGTTCCGGCGGACCTATTTCTTCACGCTGACCCAGCGCGACCGGCAGTCGACCGCCTTGGTCGACAATGTGGCCGTACTCTGCGACGCGCTTGAGCGCTGCGCGTGGGAAAGGCCGTTCGCTACCGAGGCCATAGCGGTCCTTCCGGATCATCTGCACGCGGTCCTGACGCTGCCGCCTGGCGACGCCGACTATTCCGGCCGGTGGCGCAAGATCAGCGCTATTCACGCACGGTCTCGCGAGCGGCGAGGGGCGTTCCGCGTCGCCGTGGCAACCGCGATCCTGGGAGCACACGATACGCGACGAAGCCGACTACGAACGACACGTCGACTATGTGCATTTCAATCCGGTGAAGCTGGCTTGGTCGCTCGCGTCGCGGATTGGCGCACTCGTCCTTTCATCGCGTGCGCGAGGGCGTGTTGCCGGGGATTGGGGCGGCGACCCGGACGACGGCGGCCTCGCATTCGGCGAACCGAAGCCGGACCGGTAGGCGGAACGGTGCAGAGGGCCAACCGGAAAACGCCGTTGCCGGGGGTGCTCGACCCGGACTGCGCCCGCTTCATCCGGGCTACACATGTGCTGTGACTTCGTAGCCCGGATGGAGCGCAGCGCAATCCGGGAACGGCGTGGCGGCACGGCCTGATCCCGGATTTCGCTTCGCTTCATCCGGGCTATGAGTGTCAGATCCGATACAGCCGGGCGGCGTTGTCGTGGAACAGGGCGCGGCGCTCGTCGGCGGAGAAGCCGGCGGTGATCGCGTCGAAGGCCTGCCAGATCGCCGCATAGCCGCTGTAGAGCTTGTCGACCGGGAAGTTGCTGGCGAACAGGCAGCGGGCGACGCCGAACATCTCGATGGTCTCCAGCACGAACGGGCGGATCGACGCCTCGGTCCAGCGATGGTCGTGCATGCCGAGCCCGGAGATCTTGATCGCGACGTGCGGCAGCGCGGCCAGCCGGCCGAGTTCCTGCCGCCAGGCGGCGCGGCCGGCCTCGCTGCGCTCGATCGGCGTGCCGGTGTGGTTGACGATCGCAGGCACGTCGGGATGGCGCACCAGGATCGCCGCCGCCCGCGCCATCTGGTGCGGGTAGAGCTGCAGGTCGAACGACAGGCCGTGGGCGGCCAGCCGCGCATAGCCGCGTTCCCACTGCGGGTCGTCCATGTATTCGCGGGCGGCATGGCTGTACTTGGCCTGCGGGTGGGTGTTGAGGATCTGGCGGATGCCGCGGGTGTTGGCGAAGCCGGCATGGGCGGCCAGCACCGCGTCGACCTGCGGGTCGGCCAGGTCGGCATAGGCGACGATGGCGTGCGGGAAGCCGCCGGAGCCGGGCGCGTCGGCCACCGCCTGCAGCCACCGCGTCTCGTTGACCGGGTCGGCGTCGTCGTGGTCGGCCTGCAGGTGCACCGACTTGACCACCGGCAGGTCGCCGATGTCCGCCTTGAAGTCCGCGAGCAGATAGCTGTTGCGGATCGGCCGGATGTCGCCGGTGAACACGTCATCCGGCGCCGGCGCCGGCTGCTGCAGCCAGGGATAGCGGTTGGTCTCCAGGTCCCATAGATGGTGGTGGGCGTCGATGATCGGCAGGTCGAGCGGCATGGCGGGCCTCACGGGGTCGGCGCGTCGACGCGCAGCAGCTTCTCGTGCTTCAGCTCCGCCCACAGGTCGGGCGGGATGTCTTGGCGCATCAGCTTCAGGTTCGACAGCACCTGGCCGGGCGCGACGGCGCCGGGAATCACGCTGGCTACCGCCGGGTGGTGCAGCGGGAACTGCAGCGCGGCGGCGATCAGCGGCACGCCGTGGCGGGCGCAGATCGCCTCGATCCGCCGCACCTTGTCCAGCGCGGCCGCGTCGGCGTCGGCGTAGTTGTACTTGGCGCCGGGCACCGCGCCGGTGGCGAGGATGCCGGACGAGAACACACCGCCGACGACGATGCCGACATTGCGCTCCTCGCAGGCCGGCAGCTCGCGCTCCAGCGTGTCCTGCTCCATCAGCGTGTAGCGCAGCGCGACCAGGAAGAAGTCGATGTCGACGATGTCGAGGAAGCGGCTCATCATGCCGTTCTCGTTGATGCCGGCGCCGATGCCCTTGATCAGGCCGGCCGACTTCAGTTCGTCGAGCGCGCGCCAGCCGCTGGTCGCCAGCCGGGCGAGGTGGGCGTCCACCGCCGCGTCGGTGCGGTGGTGCCACCAGTCGAGGTCGTGGATCAGCAGCAGGTCGATGCGGTTCATGCCCAGCCGCTGCAGGCTGTCCTCGAACGACCGCATGATGCCGTCGTAGCCGTAGTCGAAGCGGATGTCGAAGTGCAGCCCGCCGGCCCAGAAGCCGGTGTCGAACGCCGCCGGGTCGCGCGGCGCGGTCAGCACGCGGCCGACCTTGGTCGACAGCACGAACTCGGTGCGCGGCTTCCGGTAGAGGAAGCGGCCCATGCGATGTTCGCTCTGGCCGCGGCCATACCACGGCGCGGTGTCGAAATAGCGGACGCCGGCGTCCCAGGCCGCGGCCAGCGTGGCCTGGCCGTCCTCGTCGCTGACCTTGGTGAACAGCTCGCCCAGCGGCGCCCCGCCGAAGCCGAACACCGGCAGGCGCGCGGACGTCTTGCCGAGCTGGCGGGTCTCCATCGGGTCCATGCGGCATGCCTCCCCATCCGTTTGCCGTTGCGGCATTGTCTGTGCTGGCGCCGCGGGCTAGAGCAAAGGCCGGCGCGCGAAACGATTCAACAGCTAACGCGCCCGCGCAACCGCCGGGAGGACAAATGCCGCAGACCCTGCACCTGCTGACGCCGGACGCCCAGTACGCCGACGATGCCGTGGTCGAGCGCGAGACCGCCGGCCCGGGCGTGCGCTGGACCATCCAGCGCGAGCGCCGGCCGGAGCGGCTGGACCAGGACGCCATCGCCACCGCCGACGCGGTCGTGGTCTGGCACGAGATGCCGATCGACCACGACTTCATCCGCCGGCTGAAGGCCTGCCGCATCATCGTGCGCGCCGGGGTCGGCTTCGACCACATCGACCTGGAGGAAGCGGGCAGGGCGGGCATCCCGGTCGCCAACACGCCGGACTACGGCACGTCGGAGGTGGCCGACCACGCCATCGCGCTGATGCTGGCCTTCACCCGCGGCATCGTCAGCTATCACAACGCGCTGGTCCATGACGTGCACGCCGGCTTCGACTGCACCGTGGCGCCGCTGGTCCGGCGCATCCGCGGCCGCACCTTCGGCGTGATCGGGCTCGGCCGCATCGGTACCGCCGCCGCGCTGCGCGCCCGCGGCATGGGCATGCGCATCGTCGCCTACGACCCCTACGTCTCGCGCGGCACCGAGATCGCGCTCGGCGTCGAGCGCACCGAAAGCCTGGAGGCGCTGCTGCAGCAGAGCGACGTGGTCAGCATCCACTGCCCGCTGACGGCGGAGACCCGCAACATGATCGATGCCGCGGCACTCGGCCGGATGAAGCGCGACGCGATCCTGGTCAACACCGCGCGCGGCGCCATCGTCGACATCCCGGCGCTGATCGCCGCGCTGCGCGACGGCACCATCGCCGCGGCCGGCATCGACGTGCTGCCGGTGGAGCCGCCGGCGCGCGAGGAGGCGATCGGCGAGGCGATGCGCGCGTTCCAGGGCACCGACCTGGCCCATCGGCTGATCCTGACCCCGCACGCCGCCTGGGGCAGCCCCGAAAGCGCGCACGACGCCCGCCGGCTGGCGGTGGAGACCGCGATGCTTTACCTGCGCCAGGGCATCCTGCGGAACTGCGTCAACGCCCAGTGGCTGCGGAGCTGACGCCCGCATGATGCACGTCTTCTTCCTGGAGATGCCGGTGTGGTTGTGACCGCCGCATTCTGCTTCATCTTGCTCATGGAAGGTGGTCCGGCCCGGCAGAACTCTCAGCCTCGATGGCGCGCGTCAAGGCGTGGAGGCCGACAACCGGCTTGACCGGCGTCAAGGGCCGCGCACGTCCGCCGGGCGAGTCTGGCGGCGGGGCAACCACCGCGCGGGATCGCAGCCGATGGAACCGTCCGGCAGTCCGCTGCTGACCGACCTCTACCAGCTCAACATGCTGCAGGCCTATCTCGACCACGGCCGCACCGAGACCGCCGTGTTCGAGTTCTTCGTGCGCAGGCTGCCGGCGCGGCGCGGCTTCCTGATCGCCGCCGGCCTGGAGCAGGCGCTCGCCTATCTGGAGACGCTGCGCTTCGATGCCGACAGCATCGCCTGGCTGCGCGGCGGCGGCCGGTTCCGTCCCGACCTGCTCGACTGGCTGGCCGACATGCGCTTCACCGGCGACGTCGATGCCGTGCCGGAGGGCACGGCCATATTCGCCGACGAGCCGATCCTGCGGGTCACCGCCCCGTTGCCGCAGGCGCAGCTGGTCGAGACCCGGCTGATCAACCTCCTGCATTTTCAGACCCTGATCGCCTCGAAGGCGGCGCGGATGGTGCTGGCCGCGCCGGGCAAGCTGCTGGTCGATTTCGGCCTGCGCCGGGCGCACGGCGCGGAAGCCGGGCTGCTGGCGGCGCGCGCAAGCTGGCTCGCCGGCTTCGCCGGCAGCGCCACGCTGCAGGCCGAGCGCGCCTTCGGGGTGCCGGCATTCGGCACCATGGCGCACGCCTTCGTGCAGGTGCACGACAGCGAGGCGGCGGCGTTCGAGGCCTTCGCCCGCTCCCGGCCCGACCGCCTGATCCTGCTGATCGACACCTACGACACCGAGGCGGCGGCGCACACGGTGGTGGCACTGGCGCCGAAGCTGCGCGCGATGGGCGCAGCCCTTGCCGGGGTGCGCCTGGACAGCGGCGACATGGCGGCGCTGGCGGTATCGGTGCGCCGCATCCTCGACGCGGGCAGCCTTCCCGACGTGTCCATCTTCGCCAGCGGCGGCCTGGACGAGGACGCGCTCGCCGCCTTCGCCGCCAAGGGCGCGCCGATCGACGGCTTCGGCATCGGCACCAGCCTGACCACCTCCGGCGACGTCCCGGCGCTCGACTGCGCCTACAAGCTGCAGGAATACGCCGGCATTCCCCGACGCAACCGCTCCGCCGGCAAGGCGACCTGGCCGGGGCGCAAGCAGGTCTGGCGCCGCCACGACGCCGACGGACGCATGGCCGGCGACGTGCTCGGCCTGGCCGACGAGCCCCACCCCGGCAGCCCGCTGCTGCGGCCGGCGATGCGCAACGGCCGCCGCGTCGGCCCGCAGCCGACGCTGGCCGAGAGCCGCGCGCTGGCCGCGCAGACCCTGGCCGCGCTGCCCGAGCCGCTGCGCCGGCTCGATCCCGGCGCCGGCTATCCCGTCGTCGTGTAGGATCGCCTGGTCGCGCTGGCCGACAGCGTCGACCGCTGGGTCGCGGAACGGGCGAAAGGGCGTTGACCGGCCGGCGCGGGCCGGCCCAGGATGCCGCCGCCCGGGGGAGGGGCGGCTGTTGGTCGAAGTGGTCGAGGTGCGGGGCGCGCACGCCGTGGTGGCGGCCGGCCATCCGTTGGCCTGCGCGGCGGCGGTCGAGGCGATGGCGGCAGGCGGCGGCACGGTGGATGCGGCCATCGCCGCGGCGTTCGTGCTGGCGGTGGCCTGTCCGCACGCGGCGACACTGGGCGGCGACGTTTTCCTGCTGATCCACGACGCGGCCAGCGGCGAGACCGCGGGCGTCAACGGCACCGGCACCGCGCCGGCGGCGATCGCGCCGGCGTTGTTTCCCGACGGCATTCCGCGTTCGGGTCCGCTGGTGTCGACGGTTCCGGGGCTAGTGGCCGGGCTGGAGGCGGCGCACCGGCGCTTCGGCCGGCTGCCGTTCGGGCGGTTGCTGGCGCCGGCGATCGGCCATGCCCGCCAGGGCTTCGCCGTCGGCGCCTATCTGGCCGCCAACGTCGCCCGCTGCGCCGAGCTGTTGGCCGGCGACCCGGCCGCGGCGGCCCTGTTCCTGCCCGGCGGCAGCCCGCTCGCCGAAGGCGACCGGCTGGCGCAGCCGGCCCTGGCCGCCAGCCTGGAGCGCATCGCCGGCGACGGCGCCGCGGCGCTGTATGGCGGCGACCTCGGCGCGGCGCTGGCCGGCGACCTGGCCGCGGTCGGCGCGCCGCTGTCGGCCGGCGACCTCGCCGGCCACCGCACGCTCTGGCAGGCGCCGCTCGCCGCCCCGTTCCACGGCCGCAGCGTGCTGACGATGCCGCCGAACTCCTACGGCCTGACCCTGCTGCTGCAGCTGCTGTTGCTCTCCCGCGACAACATCGCGGCGGTCGACCCGGACGGGCCGGCCTTCGCGCTGCGCGGGCTCGCCGCCCGCCGCGCCGCCGATCGCGCGGCGGCGGCCGCGGTCGCCGATCCGGCCGAGGCCGAGGCGCTGGCGCGGTCGGTGCTGGCCGATGCCGTCGCCGGGCGGCTGGCCGACGGCCCCGAACCGGCCGAGGCCGAGGGCGGCACCACCAACGTCGTCGTGCTCGATGCCGCCGGCAACGCGGTGTCGCTGGTGATGAGCGTGTCGGCGCCGTTCGGCGCCTGCGTGGTCTCGCCGCGCACCGGCATCCTGATGAACAACCGGCTGCGCGGCTTCGCGCTCGACCCGGCCAGCGCCAACCGGCTGGCGCCGGGGCGGCGGCCGGCGCACACGCTGACGCCGGCGCTGGTGCTGCGGGACGGCCGGCCGGAATGGGCGATCGGCACGCCGGGCACGGCCGGCCAGACCTGCGTGCTGGCGCAGCTGCTGGCGCGCCTGCTGGCCTGCGGCCAGGAGCCGTCCGCCGCCTTTGCCGCGCCGCGCTGGTCGGTCGACCTGGAAGGCAGACCGATCGTCGAGAAGACGATGCCGGAGGCGGTGCGCGCGGCGATCGCTGATTCCGAGCCCGACGTCCGGCCGATGCCGGTCGGCTGGCAGACCTTCGGCTCGGTCAAGGCGTGCCGACGCGACGCCGACGGGCTTGCCGCCTTTGCCGACCGGCGCCGCTCGGCCGACGTCGCCGCCCTGGACCGCGGCGGGCCGGCATAGCATGATCGCGCCCCGGTCGCCGCGGGCCGGGCCGAACGAGGGGGAACGGGACGAGGATGGCCGAGCAGCTGAACTACGAGGTGGCCTGCCTGCAGACGCGCTCGCGCCAAGTGTCGCGCGACGACGATGCGCAGCGCGACGTCGACGTGCGCGCCAATCTCGAGCGCATCTTCCAGATGATCGACTACATCACCGCCTTCGGCAATTCCGAGGTGCGGCTGATCGTGCTGCCGGAATACGCCATCAACGCCCGTTGGCACCGGATGGAACTGGCCGACTGGATGCGGATCAGCACCACCATCCCCGGCCCCTACACCGACCTGATCGGCGAGAAGGCCAAGCAGCGCAATGTCTACATCGCCGCCAACCTGCTGGAGGTGCACGAGGCCTATCCCGGCCGCTTCTTCAACTGCTCCTGCCTGATCGGCCCCGACGGCAAGGTCCTGATCAAGCACTGGAAGAACAACAACAATGCCTGGGTCTTCCCCTACACGACCCCCTCGGACATCTATTCCGACTTCGTCCGCCGCTTCGGGCGCGAGGCGCTGTTCCCGGTGGCGCGGACCGAGATCGGCAACATCGGGCTGCTGACCTGCGGCGAGCTCGGCTTTCCCGAGAACGCCCGCTGCACGATGATGAACGGCGCCGAGGTGCTGTGCCACCTGACCTCGGAGCCGCACAACATGAGCCACGGCGACGTGCGCAACTGGGAGGCGCTGCGCACCGCGCGCGCCTACGAGAACAAGTGCTTCCTCGCCATGGCCAACATCGGCATGTACGAGGGCGCGCTGCGCGGCCTGCACGGCAGCCACGGCGACAGCGCGATCCACAATTTCGACGGCTCGGTGCTGAACAAGATCAACGGCGCGGGCGAGGCCACCATCAAGGGGCCGATCGACCTGAATGCGCTGCGCCGGGTCCGGGCCAAGCCGTTCCATCCGGTCACCCTGCGCGCGCAGATGTATGCCAAGGAATACGAGGCGACGGTGAGCTGGCCGAACGACGGCTTCCTCGAACATCCGATCGAGTCGATCGAGCAGACCCGCGCCCAGTTCCAGCGCCTGGTCGAGGAGCGGCGCGCCCGCGGCATCGACAAGGCGCCGCGCGACTATGCGCCGGAATAACCCCGTGTTCTCGCGTCGTCACTGCGAGCAGCGGAGCGGCGTGGCAATCCGGAGCAACCGCAAGAACGGCGCGGCAGCGGCCCCGGAACGCCACGCCCCCTGCCGGCGGCGCGCGATGACGCCTGCGATTGCCGGGCGACAGCACCGCCGCGCCGAGGGAATCCGGGCATGCGCCGCCTGATCGTCGGCATCACCGGGGCGTCCTGCGCCATCTACGGCATCCGCGCGCTGGAGGCGCTGCGGGCGGTCGATGGCGTCGAGACCCACCTGATCCTGTCGCCCTCGGCGCTGCGCACCATCGTCGACGAGACCGACGTCGACCCGGCCGCGGTGCGGGCGATGGCCGACGTCGTCCACGACTACCGCGACATCGGCGCCGGCCCGGCCAGCGGCTCGTTCCGCGCCCACGGCATGCTGATTGCGCCCTGTTCGATGAAGACGCTCAGCGGTATCGCCAATTCCTACGACGACAACCTGATCGTCCGCGCCGCCGACGTCTGCCTGAAGGAATGCCGGCGCCTGGTGCTGATGCCGCGCGAGACGCCGCTGCATGCCGGCCACCTGGAGCTGATGCTGCGCGCGGCGCGCATCGGCGCGGTGATCGCCCCGCCGATGCCGGCCTTCTATCCGCGGCCGCAGACGCTGGCCGAGCTGGTCGACCACGCGGTCGGCCGCGCGCTCGACCTGTTCGACATCGATGCCGGCCTGGTCCGGCGCTGGAAGGACGGCTGACACTGGGTCGCGCATGGGTGCGGTCCGATTTGCCGCCGAAAATTAGCTTTGTCACTTCGCGAAAGAAAAAAGCTATTGTTTCGCGCGATCCTTGGCTAACCTGAGGATCGAACGGGAATGCGGAAGCCGGCGGCCGCGGCCGCCGGCCGGATCTGACGGGGAGTTTGCCGTGCGCAAGGGATTTCGGGTCATCGACGTCGACAGCCACGTGACGCCTTCGCTGGAGGTGCTCTATCGCTATGCCAGCCAGACCCTGAAGGACCGCTGGGACGAGCTGAAGCCCTATGAGCGCGAGATGAATTCCCCGCCCGGGCGCGGCCATCCGACCGAGCCGTGGCACACCATCAAGGTCAAGCCGATCCCCTACAACCGCATCGCCGGCGAGAAGGCGGGCGCGGAGAAGGCGGAGAAGGGCGGTAAGGGCGCCGTCGAGGGCCGGGTCGAGAACGTTTCGCAGCACCAGTGCGCCGAGCGCATCCAGCACGACAATCCCGACGGCCGCATCAAGGACATGGACACCGAGGGCGTCGACGTGAACGTGCTGATCCCCGGCACCTGGGCCTCGGCCTCGACCGCGCTCGACCCCAGCCTGACCTGCCTGCTGTACGACGCCTTCCACACCTACATGGCCGACTTCTGCAGCGGCTACAAGGACCGGCTGCGCGGCCTGTTCCTGGCGCCGGGCGGCAACGTCGAATGGGCGGTGAAGGAGCTGAAGCGGCTGGGCAACGAAAGCTGGGTGTCGTGCGTCTGGCCCTGCCTGCCGGAGGGCATGCCGATCGACGACCCGGACCTGGAGCCGCTGTGGCAGGTGATGAACGACCTGCACCTGCCGATCATCCACCACAGCTTCTTCTACGAGCCGCCCTACTTCCCCGGCTATCGCGACATCTGGGGCAACGCGGCGATCGCGCGCACCGCCGCGCATCCGTGGGGCGCCCAGCGGCTGCTGGCCTATGTCATCGCCGGCGGCATCCTCGACCGCCATCCCAACATCAAGGTCGGCTTCGCCGAGACCGGCCATGGCTGGCTGCCCTACTGGGTGCTGCGGCTGGACAGCCAGGTCAGCTACGTCAAGGGCACGGTCAGGCCGCTGCAGCATCTGCCCAGCGAATATGTCAAGATGGGCCGCGTGTTCTGCTGCATCGAGACCCACGAGGGCCCCGACATGACCAAGGCGGTGATCGACGTGCTCGGCGACCAGTGCCTGATGTACGCGTCCGACTTCCCGCATCCGGAGTGCGACTGGCCGCATTCGGTCGACAACATCATCGCGTGGGAGAACAAGCTGGGCAACGAGCCGCTGCGCAAGCTGCTCGGCGCCAACGCCGACAACTACATCCGCGCGGCATAGGGCCGCGATTGCACGACGGCGTGATCGAGGGAGCGGCGGCTTGGAGTTCGAGGAGGCGCTGCGCTACGTCACCACCGCCCGGGCCGAGGGCGCGGCCCGCAACGCGACGGTGACGGTGGCGATCCTGGACGCGGCCGGCCATCCGGTGCTGGTTGCCCGCGGCAAGCCCGATACCTGGCACGGCCCCTATATGGCGATGGGCAAGGCCCGGCTCGCCGCCGCCTTCCGCAAGCCGACCGCCGAGCTGCTGGAGAAGTGGGAGGACCGGCCGCTGTTCGCCCAGAGCCTGACCGAGGTCATCCCCGGCGGCGTCACGCTGAACAAGGGCGGCTATCCGATCTTCCGCGACGGCCGCTGTATCGGCGCCATCGGCGTCGGCGGCGGCGCGCCGGAGGTGGACGATGCGGTCGCCCGGGCCACGGTGGAGAAGCTGGCCGGCGACGTGCCGGCGCCCGCCAACGACGAGGCAAACATGAACGACACGCTCGAGAAGCGCCCGATCAGGACCGACGGCGCACCGACGCCGACCGGGCCGTTCAACCAGGCCATGGTCTACGGCAACCTGGTGTTCACCTCGGGCCAGGCCGGCCGCAACCGCGAGACCGGCCAGATGGGCGACATCCGCGACCAGGCCCGGCGCTGCATCACCAACATCGCCAACGTGCTCGATGCCGCCGGCAGCTCGCTCGCCCACCTGCTGAAGGTGACCGTGTTCCTGAAGAACGCCGCCGACTGGAAGGCGTTCAACGAGGTCTATGTCGAGCTGGTGCCCGAGCCGCGCCCGGCCCGCTCCTCCGCCGTCGTCTCGCTGAAGACCGACGACATGCTGGTGGAGATGGAAGCGGTCGCCTACATCCCGCAGAAGTGAGCGGCGACATGCCTTCCTTGGTCATTGCGAGGCGCGCGGCGCCGCGGCAATCAAGAACCGCGGCACCATCGCCGGTGCGACACCCCGGGATCGCCACGCCGCCCACGGCGGGTCGCGACGACGGCCTTGCCATGGAACCGCGATAGTGCTCCGCATCGTCAACCTGCGGAAATCCTACGTCGCCGACCACGAGACGGTGGAGGCGCTGCGCGGCATCTCGCTGGAGGTGCCGGAGGGCAGCTTCTTCACGCTGCTCGGCCCGTCCGGCTCCGGCAAGAGCACCGCGCTGCGCTGCGTCGCCGGGCTGGAGCACGCCCATGGCGGCGAGATCTGGATCGGCGACCAGTGCGTGTTCTCGGCCGAGCGCGGCGTCATGGTGCCGCCGGACGTGCGCCCGATCGGCATGGTGTTCCAGTCCTACGCGATCTGGCCGCACATGAGCGTGTTCGAGAACGTCGCCTTCCCGCTGCGCCACGGCGCCCGCGGCGAGCACCTGTCGCGCGCCGACATCCGCCGCCGGGTCGAAGAGGCGCTGGCGAAGGTGCAGCTCGACGGCTACGGCAGCCGGGCCGCGCCGCAGCTTTCCGGCGGCCAGCAGCAGCGGGTGGCGCTGGCCCGCGCCCTGGTGCGCCGGCCGAAGCTGCTGCTGCTCGACGAGCCGCTGTCCAACCTCGACGCCAAGCTGCGCGAGGAGATGCGGATCGAGCTGAAGGAGATCACCGAGGCGCTGGGCATCACCGCCTTCTTCGTCACCCACGACCAGCTCGAGGCGTTGGCGATGTCCGACACCATCGGCGTGATCATGAAGGGCGAGCTGATCGAGGTCGGCTCGCCGCACGACGTCTACACCAACTCGCCCAGCCGGGTGGTCGCCGGCTTCCTTGGCGTCGTCAACGTGATCGAGGGCCGGGTGACCGAATGCGGCGCCGACGGCTGCGTCACCGTCGCCACCGACAGCGGGCTGGTCCGCTCGTCGCGCGCCGCCGGCGTGACCAAGGACAGCGCCGCCGCCGTCATCATCCGACCGGAGGCGCCGATCTGCACCCGCGAGGCGCCGGCCGACCGCAGCAACGTGTTCGAGGGCACGATCAGCCACCTGTCGTTCCTCGGCGGCTACATCGACGGCGAGCTGACGGTCGGCGAACGCAAGCTGAAGGTGTCGCTCAACCCCTACGACCGCTTCCAGCTCGGCGAGCGGGTCTACGTCCAGGTCCCCGAGGACCGCTGTCAGGTGCTGCCCTGATAGCGCCCGTAGCCCGGACAGGCAGTGAGCGCGATCGGGGACGGCGGCGCCGCTGCAAGGACCGGATTTGGCTCACGCTCCATCCGGGCTACGGCCGTTGCACAGTCCACAACCCCGTAGCCCGGATGGAGCGCAGCACAATCGGGGTGGCGCCACCACAGCACCTACCGGATTTCGCTCGCGCTTCATCGGGCTACGGTCGTTACGCCAGTTCCGCAAACCACGCACGTCATTGCCGGGCTTGTCCGGCAATCTCCACCAGGCTCGCCCATGCGGCACGGGGCGCCCCGCATCGAAACCGGGCATGACGCCGGGCGCAGGCGCCGCGTCAGGCGTCGCGGAAGAACAGGCCGTCGACCTGCAGCTGCCGGCCGAGCGCCTCGCTGAAGGTGCGTTCAGTCAGCATGGCCGGGCGGAAGCCGCGGGCGTGCAGGTGCTGGAGGATGGCGAGGTAGTCGGGCTCGCCCTCGTAGAGCGGCAGCAGCGACATCTCGACATGGATCGCGTCGATGCGGTCGAGCACCGGCTCGGCGCCGGCCAGCACGGCCATCTCCATGCCCTGGGTGTCGATCTTCAGCAGCAGGCGCTCGCCGGCGCGGCAGTGGTCGGCGACGATGGCGTGACCGTGGTCACCGGCGCGACGGCGGTGCCGGTGGCGCGTGTGCGGGGCAGGGCGCGCATCGCGCGTCGGTGGCGGCAACGCGCTCGACCTGTCGCTGGCCTCGGACAGGGTGAGCGTGATCGTGCCGCGCTCGGCGCCGACGGCCGTGCGCGGCGCGACGGTCCAGCCGGCGTCGCCGGCCGCGGCGGCGCTCAGCGCGGCGTGGGCGGCCGGCCCCGGCTCGAACGAGACGATGCGGCCGGCGAAGCCGATGCGCCGCAGCATCTGCCCGGTCTGTCCGGTGTTTGCGCCGACGTCGATCACGCAGCCGATGCGGTGGCGGGCAAGCAGGCCGGCCAGCTTACCCTCGGTCGACTTGCGGAATGCCTTGCCGCGGCTGCCCGGCCAGATGCCCATGCGCCATGCCCCCGGAGAATCGCCCGCCATCGTAGCCCGGACTGCGCGCAGCGCAATCCGGGCCGGCGGTCTTGGGGCCGGATCCCGGATTTCGTTCACGCTCCATCCGCGCTGCGGCGTCGGCTGCCGCGATTCCGCCACAGTCGGGCGGCCAGCATTGGCGGCGACGGTGCTATCCTGGGGGCCGTTGCGGCGGCAGAGTCGGCGGGTGTGGAGGGGAATGCGATGCGGATCGGCGGACGGCGTTCCGGCGGGCGATTCGATCATGTGCGGCGTGCGCTGCAGGCGACGGCGGTCGCGTCGGCGCTGGCCGTGCTCGCCGCAACCCATGCCTCGGCGCAGGAGTGTCCGGACCCGGGGTTGCAGCGCCTGCTCGACCTGACCAACGGCCGCCAGCCGCTCAGCTCGCAGATCTATGCGCCGCAGCCCGGCTGGCGCCTGTTCGTGCATCCGGGCGCGCCGATCCTGACCTTCTACCATCCGCCCGACTGGCAGGCGGCGCCGCTGCAGCAATATGGCGCGGTCGGCGTGCTGCTGACGTCGCCCGACGGGCGCGCCGCACTGCAGATCTATTCGACGCCGCCGTCGGGGCCGGTCAGTTCGCAGCAGGCCGCCCAGATGGCGCTTGCCAGCATGTTCGGCCAGAATCCGCGCGTGCGGCTGCTGTGCGGCCAGGACCTCGACCAGCCCGGCGCGGTGCCGGTCGCTGTCAGCTTTCTCGGCGCCGGCGACGGCCAGGCGCTCGGCGCGACCGTGGCCACGGTGATCTACGACGCGCTGAACGGCGCGCCGACCTGGGTCGACATGCGCTCCGTCGTCGGGCCGCAGCACGCGCTGGACGACCTGCTGCTCGGCGTGTTCCTGCCGGTACTGGCGCAGCTTGAGGACAACGGCCGTGGCGGCGGTGGCGGTACCAGCGACGATGATGACGACGACGATGATGACGATGACGACGGGAACGGCGGCTGACCGTCAGTAGCGGCGCTGGCCTGACCCCTTATCGGCACCGCCGCGTAGCCCGGATGGAGCGCAGCGCAATCCGGGGCGGCGGTCTCGGGGCGAGGTCCCGGATTTCGCTTGCGCTCAATCCGGGCTACGGCGTCGTGCGATCAAACCAAGTCGGTCATTGCCCAATCGCCCGCCAGCCGCGCCGTCGGGCATGACGCATGGGGGAGCCGGCTTGCGCTCCGGCGGTCAGGGCATCCCTTCGACCACGGCGGTGACCGGCACGAAGCGCCAGTCGGGACCCTCGAAGCCGGGGCGCGTCAGCTGCACCAGCACCAGCAGCGCAGTGGTGCGGCCGCGGCAGCACTCGGCCTGGCTGGGCAGGCCGGGCAGGTAGGCGATCACGCTGTGGATGCGATAGCCGGTCGGGCAGCCGCGGGCGGCGGGCAGGGCGGTGTCGTCGTGCAGCGCAACCGTCGCGCCCTCGTCCAGGGTCAGGGTCAGCGCGAACAGCATCGGCGGCTCGCCATAGTCCGGGCAGTCCGGTGCGTCGGCCGGGCGCTCGGTGAGCTGCAGCACTTCGCGGTCCTGCATCCAGTAGGGATTGAACGCGGCACCCAGCGACATCCGCACCGTATGCGGCGGCGCGTCGAGGTCGCTGGGCGGACGGGCGATCACCAGCGTGCCGGCATTGCCGTCGACGATGCCGCTGGCGGCCAGCGTCGGCGCCGCCGCGGCGCGCGCCTGCGCCCGGGCCATGGCCAGTCCGTCGTCGCGCTCGGCCTCCGTCATCGCCTCGTAGTCGAGCAGCACCGCGACCCGCGCCCCATCGACCGGGCGGTCGGCGGCGACGTCGAGCACTTCGATGGCGGAATAGAACGAGCCGGAGCCGTCCTGCACGCCATATTCCTCGACCGCGACGAAGGCGCCGTCGACGGAAAAGCCGATCACTTCGGCCCGCGCCATGTCGCCGGCCACGGCAGGTGCCGCCGCGGCGCCGAGGCCGGCCGCGAGCGCGAACGCGCCGCATCGCCGCCGCATCGATCGGAACCCGCACCGCGCCATCGCCTGCCCCGCACCCCGCCGTCTCTCCAGGCAGCGTTGCCCGCGATTGTGGCGGATGTACAGCGCGGTAGCGCGCCGGCGGCCGGCTAGCCCTGCTGGCGGCTGAACTTCACCACCAGCATGCGGCCGATCACGGTGAACACCACCAGCGCGACGATCAGCAGGACGCCCAGCGCGGTTGCCCTGCCGGGGTCGCCGTCGTCCCAGGCGTGCCACAGCTCGACCGACAGCATGCGGCTGTCGCGGCTGGACAGCAGCACCGGGATCGAGAAGTTGCGCAGCGCGTGCGCCGCCACCCAGATCCAGCCGCTGATGAAGCTGGGCAGCAGCAGCGGCAGCACGATGCGCCGCATCACCGTGCGCCATTTGGCGCCGGAGACCTTGCCCGCCTCCTCCATTTCGACGTGCAGCTGGGCGACCGCGCCGTTCATGGTGCGGGTGCCGAAGGCGAGATAGTGCACGACCAGGCCCAGCACGATGATCCAGATCGAGCCGTAGAGCGACAGGTCGGCCATCGGCGGCTGGGTGAAGACGATGATGATGGCGACGCCGACGATCACGCCGGGGATGGCGTTGGGCAGGAACATGATGCCGTCGACCACCCCGCGCCCGCGGAAGCGCATGCGTTGTACGCCCCAGGCGACGATCAGCGCGATGGCCATGGTCAGGGTGCCGGCGACCACCGCGACCAGGATGGTGTTCAGGGTGGCGTCCCAGATCTTCGGGTCGGCGAAGATCTCGGCGTAGTTGCGCAGGTTCGCGGTCTGCAGCAGCTCCCAGGTCGGCGGGCGATACAGCGGCTGCAGCGAGCTCCACAGCAGGATCAGGCACGGCGCCACGATGGTCAGCAGGGTGTACAGCACCACCATCGCGAAGCAGGGATAGCGCCACTTGCCCAGCTTGACGATGCGCGGGCGATAGCCCTTGCCGGTGATGGTGACATAGCGGCCGAGCCGCCCGGCCTGGCGCCGGTACCACCAGACCAGCAGGATCGACAGGATCAGGAAGGTGGCGCCCAGCGCCGCGGAGATGCCGTATTGCGGCGGCGAGAAGCGCTGGGTGGAGAAGTAGATGTATGAGGAGAAGACGTAGACCTCGCCCGGCAGGCCGACCACCAGCGGCACCTCCAGCGATTCCAGGCTGGTCATGAAGCTGTAGATGCCGCCGGCCATGATCGCCGGGGTCAGCAGCGGCAGCAGGATGCGGAAGAAGGTGCGCCGGTTGCTGGCGCCGGAGATGCGCGCGGCCTCCTCCAGGTTCGGGTCCATCGTGCGGAAGGCGCCGACGATGATCATGAACACCGTGGTCACGCCGCGCAGGCCGTCGAGGAAGATCAGCCCGCCCATCGAATAGATGTTCAGCGGGCCTTCGCGCATCTCCCAGCCGAACAGCCCGAGGACATCGCGCATCCAGACGTTGAACAGCCCGATGCGCGGCGACAGCAGGAAGGTCCAGGAGATCGCGAACAGGATGCCGGGGATGGCGATCGGCACCAGCAGCAGCATCCAGGCGACGTTGCGGAACGGCATGTCGGTCCGCTCGGTCAGGAAGGCGAAGAACACCGCCAGGCTGACCGAGATCGCGGTGCCGCACAGCGCCAGCACCAGCGTGTTGCCGAGCATGGTGTAGGTCTGGCCGTCGCCATAGGCGCCGGTGTAGTTGCCCAGCGTGAACGGACCCGGGTTCCAGGGGGTGCCGGAGCGGAAGCTGAAGATCAGCAGCACCGCCAGCGGCACCAGCACCAGCAGCACGGCCAGCGCGATGATGAAGCCGGGCAGCAGGTTGCCGGAGTTGCCCAGCACGTAGCGGTGCCAGCCGCGTGCGCCGGCCTCGCTCAGCGCCATGGCCGGGCCCGGCAGCCAGGCCCGATGCGGGGCGTGCGGGCGCAGGCGGCCTGCGCGGTCCGGGCTAGGCGCTCAGGCATTGTCGTAATAGTGGACCTCCAGCAGCAGGCAGCCGCCCTCGGAGCGGAACGGGCCGTGATAGACGCCGGGCGGCCGGCAGGCATAGGTGTTGGGCGCGAAGCGCTCGCCGCCCTTGCCTTGCGCGTCGCTGCCGACGAACAGGTCGCCGGAGACGAGATAGACCTCTTCCCAATAGTCGTGGACGAAGGGCGCGGTGGTGTACGCGCCGGGGTCGAAGCGCAAAAGGCGCGTACGGGTGCCGGCCTTGCCGGCCTCGTCCAGCGCGCCGGCCAGGATCTTCTGCTCCAGGCCCTGCGGATAGCCCGGCGGCGTCTCCCAGCCGTCCTTCAGGTCGACCGGATGGAATTCGAGATGGGCCTTGTTGACGGTCATGCGCTTTCCCCGGCTCAGGCGGCGACGCCCTTGGCGCCCTTCGATTTCTCGGCCAGCACGCCGTCGAGGTCGTAGCCGGCGAGGAAGCCGTCGACCATGGCGGCCGAGCGCTGCCAGTCGAAGCAGCGGAACGAGTGGCCCTTGGTGACGAACGCGGCGCCGGCATAGAACATCTCGTACTGCAGGTGGCGCGAGGCGAATTCCGAGCCGATCGCGTCCCAGGCCAGCCGATAGAACTTCACCTTCTCCTCGGCGCTGGCCGCCGGCGACTGCTGGGTCTTCCCGATCAGCGCGGCCAGCTCCGGGCTGGCGAAGTCGCGGGCGGAGGAGGGCTGCATGATCATGCCGCCGCCGGCCAGCTCGCGGATCGCGGTGGTGATTTTCGGATAGAGCTGCTGGGTCAGCACCTGCGCCGTGTACAGCGTGTGCCGGTCGGGCAGGTAGTAGGCGCCGCGATGGCCGCCCTTGGCCTCCATGCCGGCGACCAGGCCCTCGACCATGCCGACCTCGGCGGCGATCTGGCCCAGCATCTCGCGCACCTGCGGGAAGCCGAGGATGCCGTTGACCTCGGCGATGCGGTGGGCGATGCCGGCCAGGAAGCGCAGCTTGACCATCAGCCGGATCTGCGCCTGGTAGTTCTGGTAGACGTGGGCCGGGGTGTCGTGGAACTGGGCCAGGCACAGCCGCACGTCGCCGGCGACGAACACCCGGTCCCACGGCACGCGCACGTCGTCGAAATACAGCACCGCGTCGTTCTCGTCGTAGCGGCTGGACAGCGGGCTGTCGAAAACGTTGTCGGACGCCGCCTCGTAGGACTTGCGCGACAGGATCTGCAGGCCGGGGGCGTTCATCGGGATGGCGAAGGAAACGGCATAGCGCTCCTCGCCCGGCTTCAGCGGCTGGATGGTGGTGACCAGCACCTCGTTGGCCATGATGCCGGCGGTCGACAGCATCTTGGCGCCGCGGATGGTCAGACCCGCCGCGTCCTGGTCGACGATGCCGGCGACGAGATCGTCGGTCTGCTGCTCGCCGGCCGAGAGCGCGCGGTTGGCCTGCGGGTTGATGATGACGTAGGTGAGATAGAGGTCGTTGTCGCGGGCATAGCGGTAGTAGGCGGCGAGCGCCGCGCCGCGCTCCGGCCCGAATACCTCCGGCGCCATCGCCATGCCGGTGATGCACGAGGCGACGTGGTCGGGCGAGCGGCCGAGGAAGCCGGCGTGCAGCGCCGACCACTGCTCCAGCGCCTGGCGGCGGCCGACCAGTTCGTCATAGCTGGTCGGCATCTGCCACATGCGGTTGGCCGCACCGTCGCCGTCCGCGGGCGCATAGGTCAGCGTCGCGCGCAGCTCGGGGCGGTGCTGGGCGTCGTAGAGGCCGCAGACGGAGGCGACCGAACGGCGGAACGCCGGGTCGACCGTCACATCCTTCACCAGGGTACCGTCGATGTGGACCCTGCGGCCGTCGCGCAGCGACTGGAGGTGTTCGGCACCGGTCTTGATCACTGCCGGTTCTCCCTGGCTGTTCGGCCGCTCACGGCCGGGTGCATGGCCGCGCTCACCGCTCGCGGATGCCGGACGCCGGGGTCGCGCCGCCGCCGGCGAGATAGTCGACCAGGGCCACCGCCTCGTCGCCCGACGCGATCAGTTCGCCCATCAACCAGCTCAGGGCGCGGAACGCGTCCTTGTCCAGCGGCCGGAACAACAGGTCGTTGACCTCCGCCTGCGCCGGCGCCAGGTCGGACAGCAGCTGCAGGCCCTTCGCGGTCACGGTCAGTCGCACCCGGCGGCGGTCCTGCTCGTCGGGCTGCTTGTCGACCAGCCCCAGCTTGACCAGCTGGCCGCTGACCAGGGTGACGAAGGACCCGGTCAGGCCCAGGTCCTCGGCGATCCGGGTCACGCCGACGCCTTCCTCGCCCTGCAGGTGCGCGATGGAGATCAGCGTCGTATACTGGATGCCGGTCAGACCGATGATCGAGGCGAAGCCGGAGCGCACCGCCTCCAGCCGCGCCGAGAAGGCGAGCAGCCGGTGGACGAAGGTGCGGAACGCCAGGTCCGAACCCTCGACCAGTAGCTCGGGCGAGGAGACGGTGGGCGGGGTGTTGGCCGCCGCGGCCGGGTTCTCCGCCTTCAACGGACCGGTTCCTGATACTGTCGACGCATGTTGGACACTCAAATTACCTTTGGGACTTCGCAAATTTCTAAAGGTACCTTATCGTGGCTGTCAATGGGATGACGCCCGCAGGGCGGGGGATTCGGGGAGATCGCGGACGATGGCATCCGAGGCGCTGACATTTGCCTGCACGTTCAGGGACAGGGTGGAGCGGCGCAGCTGCGCGATCGGCACGCTGGTCATCGCCGGCTGGACCGGGCGCGACCAGGCCAAGGTCGACGAGCACATCGCCGAACTGGCCGCGCTGGGGGTCAAGCCGCCGGCAACGACCCCGTGCTTCTACCGGGTCTCCGCCGCCAATCTGACCACGGCCGACCGCATCCAGGTCGCCGGCACCGATTCCACCGGCGAGGCCGAGGCGGTGCTGGTGTTCATGGACGACGGCATCTGGGTCGGTGTCGGCTCCGACCACACCGACCGGGTGCTGGAGGCGACCGGCGTGACCCTGTCGAAGCAGCTGTGCGCCAAGCCGGTGTCGCAGACGCTGTGGCGCCTGGACGACGTGCACGACCACTGGGACCGGATCGCGCTGCGGGCCGAGGCGACCATCGACGGCGCGCCGCGGCTGTACCAGGACGGCACGCTGGCGGCGATGCGTCCGCCGGCGGACCTGATGGAGCGCTACGGCAAGTCCGGCGGCACGCTGGGGCCGGGCGCCGCCATGTACTGCGGCACCCTGCCGGTCCACGGCGGCATCGCGTTCGCCACCGCGTTCGAGGTCTCGCTGGAAGACCCGGTGCTCGGCCGGCGCATCGCCCACCGCTATGCGATCGAGCCGCTGCCGGTGATCGGCTGACGGCTGTCCTCAGGCCCGGCCTTGTGCCGGGAATCTTGCGCCGTTCCGCGCGCCGTCCGGTGGAGATGGCCGGCACAAGCCCGGCCATGACGTGCTTCGGGGACTGGGGCCGAACGCCGCCGACGCTGGCCATCCGCGATGTCTAGTCCGGCAGGAAGTCCTCCAGCCTGACGCTGGCGAGGTTCTTCGGAATGGCGCGGGCGAAACCGGCGCGCTTCTCGGCCTGGGTCAGCGGCGGCATGGTGGAA
Source organism: Alphaproteobacteria bacterium (assembly GCA_041396705.1). NCBI lineage: Bacteria > Pseudomonadati > Pseudomonadota > Alphaproteobacteria > Alphaproteobacteria bacterium. The sequence goes on along the minus strand of JAWKYB010000003.1, from coordinate 383,748 downwards.
TCGACGAACCACTTGGTGCCGGCGCGGACCGCGGCTGCCGGTGCGCGGTCGACGGCGCCCATCGCCATGTTGCCGATGGTCGCCACGTCGATCTCGCCGTGCAGGCGGCTGGCCATCGACCAGACGATGTCGCGCAGGTCGCGCACGTCGACGTCCTCGTCGACGCCGATGGCGATCTCCGGCGCCAGGTGCGGCGACGACAGCGCCGCCATCAGCGCGGTCTTCGACTGGCCGCCGATGCGCGGCCGGATCTTCAGCGCCGCCACCCGGTTGGCGGTCTCCGGGAACACCACGACGTCGATCACGTCGACGCCGCCCTCCACCGTGGCGACATGGCGGGCGAGCACGGTTTCCGCCGCCAGCGCCTCCAGCGCCAGCAGCTCGGTCGCCGTATCCGGCCGGCCCATCAGGTGCAGCACCGGTGCCGTGCGGGCGACGACGCCGCCCGGCACCAGCCGCAGCGCATCGCCGTCGCCGGCGAGCGCGCCGTGCACTGCCATCTCCGCCTCGGCCGGCAGCGGCGGCGAATCGTTGCTCGGCAACACGCAGGCCAGGCCGGCGCCGAGAATGCCGCCGGCCTGGGCCAGGGCGTCGCCGGCGGCGCCGCCGGCCAGCGCGGCGGCGACCAGGGCGGCCGGCGGCGCGCCGAATACCAGCGCGGCAGATGCGCCCTGCTGCGCGGCCGCGGCGGCGGCCTTGCGCAGCCGCCAGGGCAGCGGGCCGATCCGCCAGGCGGCTTCGGTATCGCGGCCGGCGGTGACCAGGGCCAGCAGCGGGGCGGCACTGCCGGGCTGCGCCACGACGAGCAGCGCGCCGAGGCCGCCGCCGGCATCCGGCGCGGCGGCGTCGCGGGTGGCGAGCAGCGGCGCGTCGGCGGCCGCCACCGGACGCGGGTCGACCGGCCGTTCCAGCCGGCCGCCGAGCCAGCCCGGCAGGCCGTCGGCCGGTCCGCCCAGCACCGCGGCGAGCCGCGCCCGGTCGGCGTAGACCGCCGCGACCGCCGGCCTGCCGCCCGGTCCCGCCGCGATGCGGCTGGCCTGGGCGCGGCGGAAGTCGACCGCGCGGGCGACGCGCAGCGCCTCGGCCGCATCGGCGACGGGTGCGCGGATCTCGGCGAGGCGGCCGGCCGCTGCCAGCCGCTCGACGGCCTCGCGCAGGCTGGCGGCGGGACCGTCGCCGCTCACAGGTAGCGCTCCAGGTCGAACGCGTCGCCGCCGGCGCCGAACGGATAGCCGCCGAGGTCGGCGGCACCGGCCTCGGCGGGCAGGGTGGCATCGATCATCACCTTGGTGCCCATCCGGTACATCGCGCTGCGGCCCTCCTCGATCGGCGAGGCGTTGTCGAGGGTGAAGACCCGGGTGGAGTCCACCTTCTGCACGTCGCGGCCGGCGTCGACCCGGTTGGCGATCGACCAGAACACCTGGCGCGGGTCCGACGCGTCGATGTCGGCGTCGACCGCGACCGCCACCTTTGGGTGGAGGTAGGGGCTGGACAGCGCCGCGGTCAGCGCCGACATCGCCTGGCCGGCGAACTGGGGCCTGAGCTTGATCACCACCATCATCGGCGACATCGTCGCCAGGCAGCGCAAGTCGTCGAGTTCCAGCCCGCCGCACACGTCCTGCAGGTGCCGCCACAGCCGCATCTCGATTGTGGCGCAGATGATCGAGTGGGTGTCGCTGGGGGGCAGTCCGCACTGCATGGCATAGAAGATCGGGTCGGCGCGCCGCGTCACCGCCTTGACCCGGAACAGCGGCGTCGAGCCCTCCTGGGCGTAAGTGCCGGTGACCTCGCCGAACGGGCCCTCCGGCGTGCGCTCGCCGGGCACCAGCTCGCCCTCCAGCACCAGCTCGGCCTCGGCCGGCACCTCCATATCGATGGTCTCGCAGCGGACCAGCCGGATCGGGTCCTCGAGCAGGCCGCCGGCGATGTGCAGCTCGTCCTGGCCGTAGGGCGCGACATAGCCGGCGGCGAACATGATCAGCGGATGGCCGCCGATCACCATCGCCGCTTCCATCGGACGGCCGAGCTCGCCGTAGCGCTGGAAGATCTTCAGCGCCTGGCGCGGGCAGATCAGGTAGCCGGTGGTGTTGGCGGAGACCACCTGGGCGCGGTGCACCGACATGTTGCGGATGCCGGTGTCGGGATCCTTGATGATGCACATGCCCGACGCGATGTAGCGGCCGGGGTCGCGTTCCGAGGTCCACATCGCCGGGATCCGGGTCAGGTCGACCTCGGAGCCGATCTCGACCACCTGTTTCACCGGGGCGTCTGCCGCGTCGACCAGCACCGGGTTGAGCGGGCGGGCGATGCGCCGCTCCAGCGTTGCCACCACCTCCGCCTCCGGCACGCCGAGCGCGACGCCCCACTTGCGCCGGTTGGCGACGATCTGGCTGGCCACGCGCCAATCCGGGTGGCCCTTGACCCGGTCGAACAGACAGCTCTTGCCGCGCTCGGAAAAGGCCTTCCAGCTGACCGCGGACAGGGTCTCGTCCGGGTCGATCTCGGCGGTGAAGCGGATCAACTCGCCCGCCGCCTCCAGCGCGGCGAGGTGGCGGCGGATCGACTGGTCGGTCATGGGCGGGGCCCGTCGAACGGGGTGGCGGCGGGGCGGACGGCGTCGAAGCCGATCCGGTCGGCGAGCATCGCGTAGGACGCCTCCAGCCGCATCGCCGGGCTGAGCGGGTCGGCGGCGCATTCGCGGCACATCAGCAGGCCGCTGAGCCGGCCGCAGCGCGCCTCGGCCAGTGCGCCGCCGCTGAAGCCGTGCGGCAGCCAGCCGGCCGCGGCCAGGCGCCCGGCCCGCTGCGGATCGCCTTGGCCGGCCGCCAGTGTCGCCGCCGCCAGGTCGCGCTGCATGGCGGCGCGACGCACGGCATGGTCGGCGACGCAGCAGGGCGGATAGCCGAGCAGCCCGGCCTCCTCGGCGGCATCGAGGGTGGCGGTGCGGCAGTTGGCCAGCCGGGCCAGCAATTCCGGGCAGGCGCTGATTGCAACCAGGCGCTTGCGCGTGCGCGCCGCCAGCACGGCCTCGACGAACCAGCGCGGCACGCGGTCGAACTCGCCCAGCGAGACCCAGGGCCGGCACGGTGCGACGACCAGGCCGCAGCGCTCGGCGGCGCCGGTATAGCGGTCGAGCCGCTCGGCATCGGTGTCGAAGCCGATCGCCGCCACCGGCTTCAGCGCGGCGGCAACGGCAAGGATGTCGAGGATCTCGCGGCGCGCGTCGTCGTCGGCGTCGTGCGACAGGGCGAAGGACGAGGCGATGAGCCCGGCGAGGGCGCCCGTCGGCGGGCCGGCGTCGGCGGCGGGAGAGGCGTTCATCGGCGCATGATAGCTTGGGAAATTGGCTTTGGCGATTAGCTTTGTCGCATCCGCATATCGCTGTGGCCGCGGATCATGCCGCGCCGCTGCCGGCAAAGCGCCGCGCCGAGCGCGCACGGGCCCGGTCGGCCTCGACCGCGCGGTCGCGCGGCGGCGCCGAGGTCACCAGCCCGTCGACAAGGCTGCGCGCCGCGGCGGCGACCTCGTCGACGGCCCGGTCGAAGACCGCCCGGTTGGCCTGCGACGGCCGCGTTCCGCCGCTCAGCTTGCGGACGAACTGCAGGGCGGCGGCGCGCACCTCCGCGTCGGTGGCCGGCGGCTTGAAATTGTGCAACGTGCGGATGTTGCGGCACATGCGCCCCTCCAGCGGCTGCGTCGCCGACGGCGACGGTGCCGGATCATCCACCGATCGCCGCCGGTTGGCGAGTGCGCCGTGCGGCATCCGGACCGCGGCGAAAGGGTGGAAGCGGCGAGCCGCCAAAACGCTAATGGACATAGCTTTCTTGCTTAGCTTTGTTGCACACAAGATTCGCGTCGCCTTCCCCCGGCGAAACCGCTAGATAGCGCCCATGCGCATCTTGCGGGCGTTGGGCGGAACGGACTTCTCCGCGGTCGTGCGGCTGGCACGCAACCGCGACTTCGCCCTCTACTCCGGCGGCAAGATCCTGGCCAACCTCGGCGAGTGGGCGCAGCGGGTGACCATCGGCTGGCTGACCTGGCAGCTGACCGAATCCGCCTTCTGGCTGGGCGTGATCGGCTTCGCCGACCTGTTCCCGACCGTGGTGATCGGCGCCATCGCCGGCACGGTGGTCGACCGCAGCGACTACATGAAGCTGGTCAAGGGCGTGCAGGTGGCCGCCGTGCTGGTGTCGCTGGCGCTGACCCTGTTCACCGCCTTCGGCGCGCTGACCATCGGCATCCTGGCCGTGCTGACCCTGCTGCGCGGCATCGCCCAGGCGTTCTACCGGCCGGCGCGGATGGTGCTGGTCTACAACCTGGTCGACGACCGCGACCTGCCGTCGGCGATCGCGATCAGCTCGATCATCTTCAACGCCGCCCGGTTCGTCGGCCCGGCGGTCGGCGGCGCGCTGATGCTGTGGGGCGGGCCGGTGCTGTCCTTCGCGGTGGCGGCGGCGACCTACGTGCTGTTCCTGGTCGCGCTGCAGGTGATGGACGTGGCGCCGATGACGCCGGCCAGGGCCGGGCGGCGCGGTCTCTTGCGCGAAACGGCGGACGGGGTGCGCCACGCCTTTTCCGCCCCGGGCATCGCCCTGCTGCTGGTGGTGGTGATCGTGATCGCGCTGGCGGTACGGCCATTCCTCGAGCTGCTGCCGGCCTTCGCCGACGAGGTGTTTGCCGGCGGCATCGGCAGCCTGACGCTGCTGCTGACCGCCAACGGCCTCGGTGCAACGCTGGCTGGCCTGTGGCTGGCCGGGCGGCCCGGCGGGGTCAGCGGCCTGACCCGGGTGGTCGTGGCCAACGTACTGGCCATCGGCCTGTCGGTGGCGGCCTTCGCATTGGTCCCCTGGCTGTGGCTGGCGCTGCCGTTGCTGACGGTGGCCGGCTTCTGCCTGGTGGTGCAGGGCGTGGCGGTGCAGACGCTGGTGCAGGCGTCGGTGGCGCCGGCGATGCGCGGGCGCGTGCTCGGCCTCTATGCCCTGCTGGCGCGCGGCTGCCCGGCGCTGGGCGCTCTGGCGATCGGCGGCCTGGCCGAGTGGCTCGGGCCGCAGGCCCCGGTGGCGATCGGCGGCGCGCTCGCCGTCGTCCTGTGGCTGCTGCTGCTGGGCCGGCGCGAGGCGGTCGCGCGCGCCGTCGAACGGCGCCCGGACGAGGCGCCGAAACCGGTCAGCGAGCACGGCGACGTGGCCGAATAGGCCGGGTCGGCCGGTGCCGCTTCGCGCCGCCGACGGCAGCGACTCGAAAATCACCTATTGACTCCGGGGATCGGCCGGGCGCGAATCTACCGAGGTAAATTAGCTTTGGAAAAAAACTAAGGAGGGCGACATGTCGATGGATTCGAAGTGGTGGGCCCGTCTCTCGGGTGCCGCCGCGGTCTGCCTGCTTCCGGCGGCGGCCTCGGCGCAGAGCGCGTTCGAGCAGCTGGTTGCCCAGGCGCAGGCGGAGGTCGAGGCGCGCGGCGGCAAGCTCGCCATCGCGATGGACTGGACCGAGGACGACGCCGCGGCGGCATTGGCCGCGTTCCAGGCCGAATTCCCGTGGATCACCGAGATCGAGTACACCCGCGAGACCGGCGTCGGCCCGTTCGGCCGCTACCTGATCGAGATCCAGCAGGGCATCCTGCCGCCCTACGACATCATGCACGTCGCCAGCGAATTCGAGCAGCAGTACTGGGACGACGGCGCCTTCGTGATGCCGCCGTTCGACTACAACGAGGTCGCCGCCTCGCTGCCGGCCGACTGGCCGGCGATCGACCCGGCGGCGATGGACCCGGAGGGCCGCTTCCTCGCCACCACCGGCAACACCCGCGGCATCGCCTGGAACCCGGAGCTGGTCGGCGACGACGTGCCGACCACCTGGGCCGACTGCGCCGATCCGAAGTGGCGCGGCCAGGTGGTGATGGACGCCCGCAACAAGGGCCAGGCGTTCCAGTACGACGCGCAGGAGCGCGAGCGCCACATCGCCTGGCTGCACGACATGCGCGACAACGAGACCGTGTTCGAGCGCGGCCAGTCGCGCGTGCTGCAGGCGGTCGCCGCCGGCGAATACGCCATCGCCTGCCTGGTCAACTTCCACACCACCCAGCGCATGATCGAGCGCGACGGCGTGACCACGCTGCAGTTCGGCCTGGGCGAGAGCATCCCGCTGGAGCTGGCGTCGCGGCTGTTCGTGCTGAAGGGCTCGGAGACCCCGGCCACCGTGCAGCTGTTCGCGGTGTGGACCGTGACCAAGGGCCAGACCTACATCGACGAGACCGGCTATCGCGGCTTCCCGTGGATCGCCGGCACCCGGCTGCACGACGCCGCCGAGGGCAAGTACATCGCGCTGTGCGACGCCGAATGCGCCAACCACTTCGAGGAATACAACGCCGAGTATATCGACATCCTCGGCTTCCCGGCGGCACTGGCGGAGGAATAACGGGGGAGGGGCGCACTCCGCGCGCGCCCGCTCGACTGAAGGCGCCGCCCGGCCACCGGGCGGCGCTTTTTTTCTTGCGCGCGGCGGCTGCCTGCCGCTCTCACCAGAGGGTGTAGCCGCCGTCGACCACGTAGACCGAGCCGGTGACGAAGGACGCGGCGTCGCTGGCCAGCAGCAGGGCGATCGGCGCGATCTCGTCGACGCTGCCGTAGCGCTGCATCGGCACCTCGTCCTTCCAGTAGTGGCGGTAGTCCTCGTATTCCGTGCTGGCGATCTCGGTGCGGACATAGCCGGGGGCGATGGCGTTGACCCGCACCCCGCGGGTCGCCCACTCCGCCGCCAGCGACCGGGTCATGTGGTGCAGCGCCGCCTTGGAGATGCCGTAGGGGGCGTGCCACTGCGGCCGGTTGACGATCATCCCCGACATCGAGCCGATGTTGACGATGCTGCCGCGCCCGCGCGCGACCATGTGGCGGCCGACGATCTGGCTGGCCTTCCAGGCGCCCTCCAGGTTGATCGCGAACAGGCGCTGCCAGTCGTCGTCGGGCAGCGTCAGCGCGTCGGCATGGAAGCCGATGCCGGCATTGTTCACCAGCGTGTCGACCTGGCCGAATTCGGCCAGGGTCGTATCGAGCATCGCCTGCAGCGCGGCGCGGTCGGCGACGTCGACTTCGACCGCCATCGCCGTTGCGCCGGCCCGGCGCAGCTCGTCGACCGCCGCCGCGCTCCTGGCGGTGTCGCGGGCGGCGATCACCACCGCCGAGCCTGCTTCCGCCAGCCCCTGCGCGATGGCGCGGCCGATGCCGCGGTTGCCGCCGGTGACGATCGAGACGCGCCCGGCCATCGAGAACTTGTCCATGATGCTCATGCGATTTCCCTCCCTGCGACGCGTCGGCCGCGACCCGCGGCAGGGTAGCCGCCGATGCCGTGCAGGGCGATGCCAGCTTTTGCTGGCGAGCGGCGGGCCGATCTTTGCATGATGGCGGCACGAACGGGGACGGGGGGTGCTGTCGTGCGGATCGGGGTCGATGTCGGCGGGACGAACACCGATGCGGTGCTGCTGGACGGCGACCGCGTCGTCGCCTCGGTGAAGGCGCCGACGACCGCCGATGTCGGCGGCGGCATCGTCGCAGCGGTGCGCGACGTGCTGGCCGGGGCCGGCGTGGCCGCCGGCACGCTCGACAGCGTGATGATCGGCACCACCCAGTTCACCAACGCCTTCGTCGAGCGCCGCCGCCTGATCGAGGTGGCGGTCATCCGGCTGGCGCTGCCGGCGACGACGAGCCTGCCGCCGCTGGTCGACTGGCCGGCCGACCTGGTCGAGCGGGTCGGCCGCAACGTGTACATGGCGCACGGCGGCTACGAGTTCGACGGCCGCCGCATCTCCGCCCTGCGCGAGCCGGAGATCATGGCGGCGGTGCGCGACATCAAGGCCAGGGGGCTGCGCTCGGTCGCGGTCAGCTCGGTGTTCGCGCCGATGAACAACGACATGGAGAAGCGGGTCGAGGAGATCGTCCGCGACGCGATCCCCGACGCCCACGTCACCCTGTCCAGCGAGATCGGCCGCATCGGCATGGTCGAGCGCGAGAATGCGGCGGTGATGAACGCCTCGCTGATGGACCTGTCGCAGCGGGTGGTCGGCGCCTTCCGGCGCGCGCTCGGCGAGCTCGGCGTCACCGCGCCGTTCTTTATCAGCCAGAACGACGGCACGCTGATGACCGCGGAGTTCGTCGAGCGGTTCCCGGTGCTGACCTTTGCCTCCGGGCCGACCAACTCGATGCGCGGCGCGGCCTTCCTGTCCGGCCTCGACGAGGCCGTGGTGGTCGATATCGGCGGCACCACCACCGACATCGGCGTGCTGGCGCAGGGCTTCCCGCGCGAATCCGCCATCGCGGTCGACGTCGGCGGGGTGAAGACCAATTTCCGCATGCCCGACGTGCTGTCGATCGGCCTGGGCGGCGGCAGCCTGGTCCGCGACGGCGGCGCCCGCATCGGGCCGGATTCGGTGGGTTTCGAGCTGACCGAGAAGGCGCTGGTGTTCGGCGGCGACGTGCTGACCGCGTCCGACCTCGCGGTGGCCGCCGGCGCCGCGTCGATGGGCGATGCCGGCCGTCTCGCCGGGATCGACCGGGCGACGGTGGCCGCCGGCATGGACCGCATCCATGCCATGCTGGAAGAGGGCATCGACCGGATGAAGACCAGCGCCGAGCCGGTGCCGGTGGTGCTGGTCGGCGGCGGAGGGGTGCTGGTCGACCGGCCGCTGGCCGGTGTCGCCCGCATCGACCGCCCGGAGCATGCGGCGGTCGCCAACGCCATCGGCGCGGCGATCGCCCAGGTCGGCGGCGAGGTCGACCGCGTCTTCTCCTACGATGCCAAGGGCCGCGACGCGGCGCTGGACGAGGCCCGGCAGGAGGCGACCGACCGCGCCGTCGCCGCCGGCGCGCGCGACGGCTCGGTCCGCATCATCGAGGTGGACGAGGTGCCGCTGACCTATCTGCCCGGCGGCGCGGTGCGGGTGCGGGTCAAGGCCGTCGGCGACCTCGCCGGCGCCACCGCCTGAACGGAGCGTAGCCATGGAACTGACGCTGGACTGCCTGCACGATTTCGCCCGCGGCGCCGCGTTCCTCGGCACCGGCGGCGGCGGCGATCCCTATGTCGGGCGGCTGATCCTGCAGCAGCAGCTGGCCGGCGGGAAGACGGTCACGCTGATCGATCCCAACGACCTCGACGACGACGCGCTGGTGATCCCGGTCGCCAACATGGGCGCGCCGACGGTGCTGGTGGAGCGCTTCCCCAGCGGCCCTTCCGCCGTCGCCGCGGTGCGCAAGGCGGAGGAGCTGCTCGGCGAGAAGGCGGTGGCGGTGATGCCGATCGAGGCCGGCGGGGTCAACGCCACCCTGCCGTGCGTGGTCGGCTCGCTGATGGGCCTGCCGGTGGTCGACGCCGACGGCATGGGCCGCGCCTTCCCGGAGCTGCAGATGACCACCTTCGGCATCTACGGCATTCCCGGCAGCCCCGTCGTGATCAAGGACGAGCACGACAACGAGGTGGTGGTGAACGCGGTCGACAACGAGACCGCGGAGTGGCTGGCGCGGGTGGTGTGCATCCGCATGGGCGGCAAGGCGGAGATCACGCTGTATCCGATGCGCGGGCGCGACGCCAAGGCCAAGTCGGTGCACCACACCATCTCGCTGGCGCTCGAGATCGGCCGGGCGATCGGCGCGGCCCGCGCCGCCCACGCCGACCCGTTCGCCGCGCTGCAAACGTTCTTCGCCCAGGCCGCGCCGCCGCGCCATTGCCGGGTGCTGTTCGACGGCAAGATCGTCGACCTGCTGCGCGAGACCACCCGCGGCTTCGCCATCGGCCGGCTGGTGCTGCAGGCGCTGGACGGCAGCGACACGCGGATGGAGGTGGTGTTCCAGAACGAGTATCTGCACGCCCGCATCGGCGCGCGCACGCTGGCGATGGCGCCGGACCTGATCTGCGTGCTGGACCGCGAGACCGCCGAGCCGATCACCGCCGACGGGCTGAAATACGGCCAGCGGGTCAAGGTGGTCGGCGTCAGCGTGCCGCCGGTGATGCGCACGCCCGAGGCGCTGGCGGTGTGGGGCCCCCGCATCTTCGGGCTCGACATGGACTATGTGCCGCTGGAGGCGATGGCCTGAGCGGCCGGGAGGGGCGCCGTGCTGCTGCAACTGAGCACCTGGCCCGAGGTCGAGGCCTATCTCGCACGCTCGACCGGCATCGTGGTGCCGGTCGGCTCGACCGAGCAGCACGGCCCGAACGGCGTGATCGGCACCGACGCGATCTGCGCCGAGGCGGTCGCGCGCGGCGTGGGCGAGCGCGCCGGCGCGATGGTGGCGCCGACCTTCAACGTCGGCATGGCCCAGCACCACCTGGCGTTTCCAGGCTCGATCACGCTCAGGCCGTCGACCATGGTGGCGGCGCTGTGCGACTGGGTGAACTCGCTGGCCCGCAACGGCTTCGCCCGCTTCCTGTTCGTCAACGGCCACGGCGGCAACATCGCGCCGGTGACGACGGCCTTTTCCGAGGTCTATGCCCAGTCCAGCCTGCGCGGGCCCGGCAACGGCGCGGCGGTGGCCTGCCGCCTGGTCAACTGGTGGCAGGGTCCGCGGGTGGCCGCGCTGAGCCGCGAGCTCTACGGCGACAAGGAGGGCATGCACGCGACCCCGTCGGAAGTGGCGGTGACGCAATACCTGCATGCCGAGGCGATCCGCGACGTGCCGCTGGAGCCGGAGGTCGCGCCGGCCGGCAGCTTCTTCGACGCCGAGGACTATCGGCGTCGCTATCCCGACGGCCGCATCGGCTCGGCGCCCGGACTGGCCACGCCGGAGGCGGGCGGCCGGCTGCTGGCGGCCGCGGTCGACGAGATCGCCGCGGTCTACCGGGCATTCCTGGCTGCGGCGTGATCCGGCGCGGTGCGGCCGCGGCTCGGCTGCCCAAGATTTCGGCAATTGCAGGACGCCGTAGCCCGGTCTAACCTGCCGTTGGCGCCGTATCGTTTCAGCTTGGCGTGGCACGCGGCTTGCGTCGATCTGACCCGGGCCGCCATCGGGGGCCGCCCCGCAACGGCCCCGGACGGCGGAATGATGGCGCGTCCGCCGTCCGGCATCCCGGACCGGCGAAGGGGGAGCAGGTCATGACCAAGCACATCCGCGTCGTAACGCCGATCACCACCCACGGTTTCCGCAAGAAATCCGATTTCGACGGGCTGGCCGGTCCCGGCACGCTGATCAGCCATGTCGAGATCGACCGAGGCCCCGCCTCGATCGAGTGCGAGTATGACGAGATGCTCGCCATCCCGGACACGGTGGCGAAGATCATCGAGGCGGAGCGCGACGGCGCCCAGGCGGTGATCATCGACTGCATGGGCGACCCCGGCCTGAAGGCGGGCCGCGAGTGCGTGTCCATTCCGGTGCTCGGACCCTGCGAGGCGGCGATGCACCTGGCCGCGATGCTGGGCCACACCTTCAGCGTGATCACGGTGCTGAAGCGGCTGCGGGTGCAGTTCGAGAACCAGGCCAAGCTTTATGGCTGCTGGGACAAATACGCCTCGACCCGCGCGGTCGATATCCCGGTGCTGGCGCTGGAAGGGGACCTCGGCATCACCAAGCGCACGCTGACCGAGCAGGCGCTGCTGGCGGTGGAGCAGGATGGCGCCGACGCCATCATCTTCGGCTGCACCGGCATGCTCGGCTGCGCCGAGGCGGTGCGCGACGGGCTGCTCGCCCGCGGCTACGACATTCCGGTGATCGACCCGGTGCCGGCGGCGGTGCGGCTGGCCTCGGCGCTGATCGACATGGGCATCAGCCACAGCCGCGTCGCCTATGCCCCGCCGCCGGCCAAGCCGGTGGTCGGCTACGACATGCCGGCGATGGCGGCGCATAAGCAGGCGGCGGAATAGCGGCGTGACGGTCGCGCGGCGCGTGAGGGGCGGGGGCATGGCACGGTGACGGCGACCGCGGCCGATGCCGTTGCGCTCGACGGATTCGGGCGCAACCTCCGCTCGTTCCTGACCAGCAGCAAGGTGTTCTGGCTGATCCTGCCCGCCTTCGCCTTCTTTCTGATCTTCTTCATCCTGCCGGTGGTGTCGCTGTTCCTGATCAGCATCGACGAGCCGATGGCCGGCGTGGTCGAGCCGCAGTGGCAGTTCACCTTCGAGAACTTCGCGCGCTTCTTCACCCGCAGCACCTACTACTGGGCAGCGCTGCGCTCGATCGGCATGGCCAGCCTGGTCGCCGTGATCACGCTGATCCTCGGCTACCCGCTGGCCTACATGATCGCCAAGACGGCCCATCCCGCGCGCAACACCTTCTACATGATCCTGGTGCTGTGCGCGATGCAGCTGGATATGGTGATCCGGCTGTACGGGCTGATGGTGCTGATGGGCGACAACGGGCTGATCAACGGGCCGCTGCTGCGCGCCGGCTGGATCAAGGAACCGCTGCCGCTGATGTACAACTTCACCGGCGTCGTGGTGGGCCTGGTGCAGTTCACCCTGCCGTTCATGGTGCTGTCGCTGATCGGCATCATCCGCGGCATCCATCCCTCGCTGGAGGAGGCCGCGCGCAGCCTCGGCGCCACCCGGCGCACGGCGTTCTGGCGGATCGTGTTCCCGCTGTCGATGCCGGGCGTGCTGGCCGGCTCGCTGCTGGTGTTCGCGATCTCGATCAGCTCCTACGTGGTGCCGGCGCTGATGGGCGGGTGGAAGGTGGTGGTGATGCCGATTCACATCTACCAGCAGATCGCCGAGCTGGGGAAATGGCAGTTCGGCGCGGCGATCGCGGTGGTGCTGTTCGCCACCAGCGTACTGGCGGTGGTGGTCTACCAGCGCTATGCCGCGCGCACGGCGGGAGGGCGGACCTGATGGCCGGCGCGGCGGTATCCGGCGAACGGCCGGCGCACCGGGTCCGGCCGGGCCGCCGCTGGGCGGAGGCCGACGTCGCCCTGCCGTTCCGCATCGGCGCGTGGATCGCCTTCGTGGTGCTGCTGCTGCCGGTGGTGATCGTGGTGCTGGCCGGGCTGAACTCCGGCGACTACCTGGAATTCCCGCCGCAGGGGCTGTCGCTGCGCTGGGTGATCGACTTCCTGACCTCCGACACCTGGATGAGCGCCTATCTGTTCAGCCTGCTGCTGGCGCTGGTCACCATGGTCATCTCGACCATCCTCGGCACGATGGCGGCGATCGTCCTGTCGCGCTACCGCTTTCCCGGCCGCGACCTGCTGCGGGCGTATTTCCTGTCGCCGCTGATCCTGCCGGGCGTCGTGCTCGGCCTGGCGCTGTACGTGTTCTACGTCACCACCGACCTCGGGCTGGCGCGCAGCCTGCCTGGGCTGGTGATCGGCCATGTGCTGGTGACCTGCCCCTATGTGATCGGCACGGTGTCGGCGGCGCTGGTCGCCTTCGACACGTCGCTGGAGGAAGCGGCGCGCAGCCTGGGCGCGAGCCCGTGGACCGCATTCCGCAAGATCACGCTGCCGAATATCGGCGCCGGCATGTCGGCGGGCGCGATCTTCGCCTTCATCGTGTCGTTCGGCCAGTTCGACGTCTCGCTGTTCCTCAGCACGCCGAACCTGGAGCCGCTGCCGATCGCGCTGTACATCTCGCTTCGCTACAAGTTCGAGCCGACTGCGGCGGCGGCCGGCATCTTCGCGATCCTGCTGGTGGTGGTGTCGATGCTGATCACCGCCAAGCTGGTCAACATGCGCAACTTCGGGGGAATCAAGTTCAGCTGACGGCCGCATGCCGCGGCTGGCCGCTGCTTGCCAGGGAGAGGAGAGGGAGCATGGCCGGGAAACGGGGACCGAGCGCGCCGGGCGGCGACGGGGTGGCCGCGACGAGGACGGGCGTCTCCAGGCGCCATGTCCTCGCCGGCGCCGGTGCGGCCGCGGCGGGCGTGCACCTGTTCAACATCAACCACGCCTGGAGCCAGGACGTCAGCTATGACGGCGGCGTGTTCGACGCCGGCGGCGCCACGCTGAACATCGGCGAGTGGGGCGGCTTCTGGGAAGAGTTCGTCCGCGCCAACCTGCTCGACCAGTTCATGGCCGACTTCAACTGCCAGATCTCCTACGACAGCGCCTGGCCTTGGTTCCCGAAATACGTCGCCGGCGGGCCGCAGCAGCCGGTCTACGACATCACCAACTGGAACCTGCCGGAGATGTTCAAGACCGCCGGCGCCGGCGACTTCTTCCTGACGCCGGAGGAGATCGCGGCGAACTGCCCGAATGCGCAGAACGTGTGGCCGTTCGCCACCGCCAACGGCATCGGCGTCACCTGGGGCTTCGGCCAGTACTGCTATGCGTGGCGGACCGACCTGGCCGACCCGGCACCGACCGACTTCAAGTCGTTCTGGCAGGACCAGTATGCCGACAAGCGCGGCACCTACATCACCTCGAACACCCTGCAGATGGTGTTCTTCATGACCGCGTCGGGCGTGTTCGGCAGCGGCACCGACGACATCGACGCCGGCTACGAGGCGATGGAAGCGGCGATGCCGATGAAGATCTCCGACTTCACCGGCAACATGCAGACGCTGATCGAGCGCGGCGAGGTCGCCATCGGCGTGCAGTGGGAAGGCGAGGTCTGGAACCAGGTCGACAAGGGCGTCGCGGTCGACGCGATGGTCTGGCAGGAGTTCAAGCCGATCCTGACCCAGACCAAGACGATCAGCCGCTATTCCGAGCCGATGCAGAAGAAGCTGGCGCTGGCGCTGCTGCACCGCACGCTGAGCCCGGAGTTCATCAAGGCGTTCGGCGAGACCTTCTACATGCGCCCGACCCACAAGGAGGCGGTGATCCCGGACAACCTGGCCAGCAAGGGCGTGGTCAACTCGGCCGACGCCATCGAGGGCCTGTGGATCCCGGACTGGGCCTGGTATTTGGAGAACGAGGACGACATCGTCGAGACCGTGAACGAGATTTTCGCCGGCTGAGCGGGCGACCGCAACGGCCGGACAAGCAATGCCAAACCGAGAGGGGAGACGGAACATGGCGAAGCGAGACGAGACCAAAGCAGGCGGCGCGGCGGCGGCCGGGGACAACGGCGTTTCCCGGCGCCGCGTGCTGGCCGGTGCCGGCGCGGCGGCGGCCGGCGTCCACCTGTTCAACATCAACCACGCCTGGAGCCAGGACGTGTCCTACGACGGCGGCGTGTTCGACGCCGGCGGCGCCACGCTGCCGATCGCGGAATGGGGCGGCTTCTGGGAAGAGAACATCCGCGAGCTGCTGATCAACGACTTCGAGCGCGACTTCAACTGCAAGGTCGAATACGACAGCACCTGGCCCTGGTTCCCGAAGTTCGTCGCCGGCGGGCCGGAAAACCCGCCCTATGCGTCGACCAACTGGAACCTGCCGGAGATGTTCAAGACCGCGCGGGCCGGCGACTATTTCCTGTCGCAGGAGGAGATCATCGCCAACGTGCCCAACGCGGCCGGCGTGTGGCCGTTCGCGCTGAACAACGGCGTCGGCATCACCTGGGCGTTCGGGCGCTACTGCTATTCCTACCGCACCGACCTGGCCGACCCGGCGCCGGCGATCTTCGAGGACTTCTGGCAGGACCAGTACAGCGACAAGCGCGCCACCTACATCACGTCGAACACGCTGTTCATGGCGTTCTTCATGACGGCGGCCGCCATCTTCGGCGAGGACGAGCACGACATGGAGGCCGGCCTCGACGCGATGCGCCGGGCGATGCCGATGAAGATCTCAGACTTCACCGGCAACATGTCGACGCTGATCGAACGCGGCGAGGCGACCATCGGCGTGCATGTCGACGGCGAGGTCTACATGCAGCAGGAAGCCGGGGTGCCGGTGGCGCCGATGATGTGGGAGCAGCGCAAGCCGATCCTGACCCAGACCCAGACGCTGAGCCGCTATTCCGATCCGATGCAGAAGAAGCTGGCGATGGCTCTGCTCAACCGCCGGCTCGACCCGGAGTTCATCACCAAGTTCGACGGCGTGTTCTACCTGCGGCCGACCCACAGCGAGGCGGCGGTGCATGAGAACCTCGCCGCCCACGGGGTCGAGAACACCGCCGACGCGGTCGACGGGCTGTGGATCCCGGACTGGAACTGGTGGCTGGAGAACGAGGACGAGATCGTCGAGACGGTGAACGAGATCTTCGCCGGCTGACCCACGACGCGTTCGTCCGGTCCGTTCCCGTGCCGACCCGCCCCGGCAAGGCCGCGTTCCGCGCGGATCGCGGCTTTGCGCAACCGCCGGGGCGGGCGCCATCGCGCCTTGTTCGCGGATTGGCCCTTGCCCCGCGCCAGTGTTCTCCTGCCACGCCCGTCCCCTGTCCGGGGGCGGGCGGCCGCTCCCGCCCAAGCTGAGGGATTCTGCCGTTGTCGAACGTCGAGATCGTCGAGCTGTCGAAGCGCTATGGCGACACCCAGGCGCTGCTGCCGACCAGTTTGAAGGTCGAGGAGGGCGAGTTCTTCTCGCTGCTCGGGCCGTCGGGTTGCGGCAAGACCACCACGCTGCGGATGGTGGCGGGTTTCGTGCAGCCGACCTCCGGCGCGATCCTGATCGGCGGCAACGACGTCACCTTCATGCCGCCGGAGAAGCGCGGCATCGGGATCGTGTTCCAGAACTACGCGATCTTCCCGCACATGAACGTGTTCGACAACATCGCCTTCGGCCTGCGGCTGCGCCGGCGTCCGCCCGCGGAGATCCGCAAGCAGGTGGCCGCGGCGCTGGAGCAGGTCGGGCTGGCCGGCTACGAGCGGCGCTTCCAGCGCGAACTCAGCGGCGGCGAGCAGCAGCGGGTGGCGCTGGCCCGCGTGCTGATCACCGAGCCGCGCATCCTGCTGCTCGACGAGCCGCTCAGCGCGCTCGACAAGAAGCTGCGCGAGGAGATGAAGTACTGGATCAAGAACCTGCAGCGCGAGCTGAGGATCACCACGCTCTACGTCACTCACGACCAGGGCGAGGCGCTGACCATGTCCGACCGCATCGCGGTGATGAACAAGGGCGTGGTCGCCCAGGTCGGCACGCCGCAGCAGATCTACGAGCACCCGTCGAGCCGCTTCGTCACCGAGTTCATCGGCGAGTCAAACATCCTTGTTGCCACGGTGCAGGCGCCGGACGGCGACGGCTATCGGCTGGGCATCGGCCCGCACCAGGTCAAGGCGCCGCGCAACGGACCGCTGAACGCCGGGGCCGAAGTCGCGCTGGTGATCCGGCCGGAGCGGGTGCTGGTCGGGCCGGAGGCGGAGGCGGCGAGCGCCGCCGACCTCAACCGGCTGACGGCGCGGGTGCTGGACCACAGCTATCAGGGCGCCTTCATCCGCTATCGTCTCGACATCGACGGCCAGATCATCGTCGCCGAGGCGCCGAACCGCAGCGACCGTGCGGTGCTGCCCGACCAGGCCCGGGTCGCGGTGGCCTGGCCCGCCGCCGGCACCGCGCTGCTGCCGCAGTGAGACGCGCCGTGCACGCGACCCCTTCACCCCGTTTCCGCCGTGCGCGTCATCCCCGGGTTTGTTCCGGGGATCTGCTGCCGACGGCGCTCCTTTCCCTGGAGATCCCCCGGACGAGCCCGGGGATGACGAATCAGAGAGGCTGACAAGACCGATATGCGCGTGGGAATCGATGTCGGCGGCACCAACACGGATGCCGTGCTCATGGACGGCCTGCGGGTCGTCGCCTCGCACAAGACGCCGACCACGGCCGACGTCTCCAGCGGCATCATGGCGGCGCTGCGCACGGTGCTGGACGCCAGCGGCGCCCGGCCGGCGGATATCCAGGCGGTGATGATCGGCACCACCCACTTCACCAATGCGGTGGTCGAGCGCAAGCGCCTGCTGGAGGTCGCCGCCGTGCGGCTGGGCCTGCCGGCGACCAAGGGGCTGCCGCCGATGGTCGACTGGCCGAAGGACCTGGGCCAGACCCTGGGCTATCACCGCTATCTGGTGCACGGCGGCAACGAGTTCGACGGGCGCGAGATCGCGCCCTTGGACGAGCGCGCGCTGCGCGATGCCGCCCGCGACATCAAGGCGAGGGGCCTGCGCGCCGCCGCGGTGACCTCGGTGTTCTCGCCGGTGAAGAACGAGATGGAACTGCGGGCGGCCGCGATCCTGCAGGAGGAGGTGCCGGAACTCGCCGTTTCGGTCAGCCACGAGATCGGCCGCGTCGGCTTCCTGGAGCGCGAGAACGCGACGATCATGAACGCCTGCCTGGCCGACCTGGCGAACCGGGTGGTCGACAGCTTCCGCTCGGCCCTGAATACCCTGAAGATCGCCGCGCCGTTCTACATCAGCCAGAACGACGGCACGCTGATGACCGCCGACCACGTCGCCCGCTATCCGGTGCTGACCTTCGCCTCCGGCCCGACCAACTCGATGCGCGGCGCCGCCTTCCTGGCCAAGGCGAAGGAAGCGATGGTGGTCGACATCGGCGGCACCACCTCCGACGTCGGCATGTTGCTGCACGGCTTTCCGCGCGAAAGCTCGGTCGCGGTCGACATCGGCGGCGTGCGCACCAACTTCCGCATGCCCGACGTGCTGGCGATCGGCCTGGGCGGCGGCAGCCTGGTGCGCGACGACGGCGCCCGCATCGGGCCGGATTCGGTCGGCTACGAGCTGACCGAGAAGGCGCTGGTGTTCGGCGGCGACGTGCTGACCACCACCGACATCGTGGTCGCCGCCGGGCTGGAGGACATCGGCGACCGCGCCCGGGTGGCGCACGTCAAGCCGGCGGTCGTCGACGCCGCCATCGCCACCATGCACCGCATGGTCGACGAGGCGGTCGACCGGATGAAGACCAGCGCCGAGCCGCTGCCGGTGATCCTGGTCGGCGGCGGCGCGATCCTGTTGTCGCGCGACCTGCCGTCGGCCTCGGACATCGTCAAGCCGGAGCACATGGCCGTGGCCAACGCCATCGGCGCGGCGATCGCCCAGGTCGGCGGCGAGGTCGACCGCGTGTTCTCGCTGGAGGGGCTGGGCCGCGACGAGGCGCTGCGCCAGGCCAAGGCGGAGGCGACGGAAAAGGCGGTCGGCGCCGGCGCGCGCGCCGAGACGGTGCAGATCGTCGACATCGAGGAGGTGCCGCTGGCCTATCTGCCGTCGTCCGCCACCCGCATCCGGGTCAAGGCGGTCGGCGACCTGGCGATGGCGTGAGGCCGGCATGCGAACGCCTCGTCAGTGATCGCGAGCCGCTGCGTGCCTCGTGCTGACGATCCCGAGTCCGAACAACCCGATGAGCGCCAACCGACATGTTCCAGCTTGACCGAGAAGACCTGAAAGACCTTTGCCGCGGCGCCGCATTCCTCGGCACCGGCGGCGGCGGCGACCCTTATATCGGCCGGCTGATGGTCGAGCACGCGATGGACGAGGCCGGGCCGGTGACCATCGTCGATCCGACGGAGGTGCCCGACGACGCGCTGGTACTGCCGACCGCGATGATGGGCGCGCCGACTGTGCTGGTGGAGAAGATCCCGCGCGGCGACGAGGCGGTGAAGTCGCTGCAGCGGCTGGAACGCCACCTCGGCAGGAAGGCGTTCGCCACCATGCCGATCGAGATCGGCGGCATCAACTCGACCATGCCGCTGGTGGTCGGCGCCAGGCTGGGCCTGCCGGTGGTCGACGCCGACGGCATGGGCCGCGCCTTTCCCGAACTGCAGATGGAGACCTTCGCGGTCTACGGCGTCAGCGGCACGCCGATGGCGATCACCAACGAATATGGCGACTGCACCCTGGTCGAGACCCGCGACAACAAGATGATGGAGTGGATCGCACGCGGGGTGACCATCCGCATGGGCGGCGCCGCCTACATCTCGGAATACGCCATGACCGGCGCCGAGGTGAAGCGCACATCGGTGCCGAACACGCTGACGCTGGCGCTGAAGATCGGCCGCTGCATCCGCGAGGCGCGCGAGCGCCACGTCAACCCGTTCGCGGCGCTGCTGGAGCTGTTGCCGCAGACGCCCTATTCGTTCGGCAAGATCATCTATCGCGGCAAGATCGTCGACATCTTCCGCGAGACCCGGGCCGGATTCGCCGCCGGGTTGTGCAAGATCCAGGGCCTCGACGAATGGCCCGGCGTGATGGAGATCGAGATCCAGAACGAGAACCTGACCGCGCGCGTCGACGGCGTGCTGAAGGCGATCGTGCCCGATCTGATCTGCATCATGGATTCGGAGACCGCCGAGCCGATCACCACCGAGACCCTGCGCTACGGCCAGCGCGTGACGGTGATGGGCGTGGCGGTGCCGCCGATCATGCGCACGCCGGAGGCGCTGGCGATCTTCGGCCCGGTCGGCTTCGGCATCGACGCCCCGTTCACCCCGATCGAACGGATGGGCTGATGGGCGAGGCGGGACCCGACGGCGGGGCCGCGGGCGGTGCGTCCTTCGAGACGGCGTCGTGCGGACGCCTCCTCAGGATGAGGCGGGGACGGTGCAGGGGCGATGGCGGGGCCGCGGGCGGTGTGGCCTTCGAGACGGCGTCCTGCGGACGCCTCCTCAGGATGAGGCGGGGACGGTGCAGGGGTGATGGCGGGGCAGGGGGCGGTGCCGGTTTTGCGTTGGCGGGCGATGCCAGGGCGGCATGGGGCGCGATGCCGGTTGCCGGCGTTCCTCATCCTGAGGGGCCGCCTGCAGGGCGGCGTCTCGAAGGACGCAAGGCTGTGCGTGCGGCCCGGCCGGCGCTTGCCGTGAGGGTGCGCGCCGATGCCTAGCCTGATCACGATCGACGATCTGGCCGATCTCGCGCGCGGGGCGGCGGTGCTGGGCACCGGCGGTGGCGGCGACCCCTATATCGGCTATCTGCTGGCCCGCGAGGCGATGCAGGCGCACGGGCCGGTCACCCTGATCGGGCTGGACGAGGTGGCCGACGACGCGCTGGTGATCGCGGTCGGCAGCATGGGCGCGCCGACGGTGTTGATCGAGAAGGTGCCGAACGGCGACGAATATGTCTGGGCGCTGGAGGTGCTGGAGCGGCATCTGGGCCGCAAGGCCGACGCGGTGATCCCGTTCGAGGCCGGCGGCGTCAACTCGACCTCGCCGCTGATGATCGCCGCCCGGCGCGGCCTGCCGGTGGTCGACGCCGACGGCATGGGCCGCGCCTTCCCCGAGCTGCAGATGGAGACGTTCAACGTCTATGGCGTGCCGGCGGCGCCGATGGCGATCGTCAACGAGTGGGGCGACAGCGTCGTCATCGAATCCGGCAACGCCAAGATGGTCGAGTGGATCGCCCGTGGCGTCACCATCCGCATGGGCGGCCACACCTCGATCGCGGAATATGCGATGGACGGGGCGGCGGCGCGGCGGGTGTCGGTGCCGAACACGCTGAGCCTGACGCTCGGCCTGGGCCGGGCGATGCGCGAGGCGCGTGCCGGCCATCGCGACGTGTTCGACGCCATGGTCGCCGCCTTCGGCCGCACCCACTATGCCCATGCCCGCGTGCTGTTCCGGGGCAAGCTGGCCGACGTCAACCGCCGCACCCAGCACGGCTTTGCCATCGGCGAGGCGCATATCCAGGGACTCGACGACTGGGCCGGCACCATGGTGATCCGGTTCCAGAACGAGAACCTGCTGGCGACGGTCGACGGCCGGGTCCGCGCGATCGTGCCGGACCTGATCTGCGTGCTGGACAGCGAGACCGGCGAGGCGATCACCACCGAGCGGCTGCGCTATGGCCAGCGGGTCACCGTAATGGGCGTCAGCGTGCCGCCGATCATGCGCACGCCCGAGGCGCTGGCCGTGTTCGGCCCGCGGGCATTCGGCATCGACCTGCCGTTCACGCCGATCGAGGAACTCGCCTGAGTCCAAGGATCGGCCGCTCCGGCTCCGGGCAATAGTAGTCCAGGCTGGGCAAAATCTCGTTTGCCATTAAGATGAAATGCGCAGATGAGGGCGGCTGCATGGAAATCACGGGCAGGACGGAGTGAGATGACGGCCAGGCAGGAACACGACGAGCAGAGGCTGGAGGACGCGGCGCGGGCGGGCTGGCTCTACTACGTCGCCGGCAATACCCAGGACGAGATTGCCGGCAAGTTCGGCATATCGCGCCAGTCTGCCCAGCGGCTGGTCGCGTTCGCCATGGCCGAGGGCCTGATCAAGGTCAGCGTCGCCCATCCTATCGCCTCCTGCCTGTCGCTGGCGGCCGAGCTGAAGTCGCGCTTCGCGCTGGACCATGTCGAGGTGGTGCCGAGCGACCCGAAATCGTCCGACAACACCATCGGCGTGGCCGAGGCGGCGGCGGGCGAGATCGAGCGGCACCTGTCGACGGTCGCGCCGATCGTGATGGCGATCGGCACCGGGCGCACGCTGAAGGCGGCGATCGACCGGCTGGCGCCGATGAACTGCCCGCAGCACCGCATCGTGTCGCTGACCGGCAGCATCGCGCCCGACGGCTCGGCGGCCTACTACAACGTGATCTTCAACATCGCCAACGCGACCCGGGCGCGCTGCTTTCCGCTGCCGCTGCCGGTGATCTCGGCGACGGCCGAGGAACGCGCGCTGCTGCACCAGCAGGCGCTGGTGCACCGCACGCTGGAGACCGCGGCACAGGCGGACTTCACGCTGGTCGGCATCGGCGATCTCGGCCCGGAGGCGCCGCTGCTGGTCGATGGATTCGTCACCGAGGCAGAGTTGAAAGCGCTGCAGAAGGCCGGCGCGATCGGCGAGATCGTCGGCTGGGCGTTCGACGCCGAGGGCCAGCTGATCAAGGGGGCGACCAACGACCGGGTCGCCAGCGCGCCGATTCCTTCGCGTGAGAGCTCGCTCGTCGTCGGCGTGGCCAAGGGCGAGAAGAAGCTGCCCGGCGTGCTGGCGGCGACGCGGCGCCGCCTGATCAACGGGCTGATCACCGACGAGGCGATGGCGCGCGGCCTGCTGGCGCACCGCTGAGAAATCTCCCAGCCGCACGGCAATCTCTCACCGGCTGAGCGTCAGTCCGGCGGCGCTTTGTCGCGCCTGCCGCTTGACTCGCATGCGCATGGCGTGAATAATTGCCCATCGAAATAGCAAAAGCGCAATCAATAGCGCCCCATGGGAGGATGAGATGACCAAGCGCGTATTCCTCGTCGCCACATGCGCCACCCTGGCGCTGGCCGGTGCGGCCACGGCGCAGACCACGCTGACCATCGCCACCGTGAACAACGGCGACATGATCCGCATGCAGGGTCTGACCGAGGACTTCACCGCGGCCAATCCCGGCATCGAGCTGGAGTGGGTGACCCTGGAAGAGAACATCCTGCGCCAGCGCGTCACCACCGACATCGCCACCAACGGCGGCCAGTACGACGTGATGACCATCGGCACCTACGAAGTGCCGATCTGGGCCAAGCAGGGCTGGCTGGTCCCGCTCGACGACCTCGGTGCCGACTACGACGTCGACGACCTGCTGCCGGCGATCCGCGGCGGCCTGTCGGTCGACGGCACGCTGTATGCCGCGCCGTTCTATGGCGAAAGCTCGATGGTGATGTACCGCAAGGACCTGATGGCGGCGGCCGGCCTGGAGATGCCGGATGCGCCGACCTGGGACTTCATCGCCGAGGCCGCCCGCGCGATGACCGACCGCGACAACGAGATCTACGGCGTCTGCCTGCGCGGCAAGGCCGGCTGGGGCGAGAACGCGGCCTTCATCACCGCGATGTCGAACTCGTTCGGCGCGCGCTGGTTCGACGAGAACTGGCGGCCGCAATTCGACACCGAGGCCTGGAAGAACACCCTGCAGTTCTACGTCGACCTGATGAACGACGCCGGCCCTCCGGGGGCGTCGTCGAATGGCTTCAACGAGAACCTGGCGCTGTTCCAGTCGGGCAAGTGCGGGATGTGGATCGACGCGACCGTCGCCGCGTCCTTCGTGACCAACCCGAACGACAGCCAGGTCGCCGACCAGGTCGGCTTCGCGCTGGCACCCGACAACGGGCTCGGCAAGCGCGCCAACTGGCTGTGGGCCTGGTCGCTGGCCATTCCGGCCGGCTCGCAGAAGCAGGCGGAAGCCGAGGCGTTCATCGCCTGGGCCACGTCCAAGCACTATCTCGAGCTGGTCGCGGCCAACGAAGGCTGGGCCAACGTGCCGCCGGGCACCCGGACCTCGCTGTACGAGAACCCGGAATACCTGGCCGCCGCGCCGTTCGCCCAGATGACGCTGGACTCGATCAACGCCGCCGACCCGAACAACCCGACGGTCGACCCGGTGCCCTATGTCGGCGTCCAGTTCGTGGCCATCCCCGAATTCCAGGGGCTGGGCACCGCCGTGGGTCAGCAGTTCGCTGCCGCGCTCGCCGGGCAGACCTCGGTCGACCAGGCATTGGCCAACGCACAGCAGCTGACCGAGCGTGAGATGACCCGCGGCGGCTACATCCAGTAGACGGCCCTCCTCCCTGGCGGGCTGTCCGGCCCCGGTCCTTCCTCCCCCAGCACGGACCGGGGACCGGGCAGCCCAATTCTCCGCGCGACGGCGCGCGGCCCGGTGATCCGCGACGCCCCTCCCGTCGTCACCGACCAGGAGAAGAGCGATGGCTACGCTGCACACCCGTTCGCTGGCGCGTACGATGCTGGCGCCGTCGGTCCTCCTGCTGTTCGCATGGATGATCGTGCCGCTGGCGATGACCATCTGGTTCTCGTTCCAGCGCTACAACCTGCTGATGCCCGGCATGGAGGAATTCGCCGGCATCCAGAACTACGAGTTCTTCCTCTCCGACCCGGCCTTCTTCGATGCCATGGGCAACACCCTGATCCTGGTGGCGGGTGTCCTGGTCATCACCATCATCGGCGGCATCCTGCTCGCCCTGCTGCTCGACCAGCCGTTCTTCGGCCAGGGCATCGTCCGGCTGCTGGTGATCGCGCCGTTCTTCGTCATGCCCACGGTGTCGGCCCTGGTCTGGAAGAACATGCTGATGCATCCGGTCAACGGCATCTTCGCCTGGATCGCCAAGGCGCTCGGTCTCGAGCCGCTGGACTGGCTGGCCGATTTCCCGCTCGGCTCGATCATCATCATCGTTGCATGGCAATGGCTGCCGTTCGCAACGCTGATCCTGCTGACGGCGCTGCAGTCGCTGAGCGAGGAACAGAAGGAGGCGGCGGAGATGGACGGCGCCGGCGCGCTGTCGCGGTTCTTCTACATCATCCTGCCGCACATGGCCCGCGCCATCACCGTGGTGATCCTGATCGAGACCATCTTCCTGCTCTCGGTCTTCGCGGAGATCCTGGTCACCACCAACGGCGGGCCGGGCACCGCCAGCACCAACATCTCCTACCTGGTCTACGTCCAGGGCCTGCTGCAGTTCGACGTCGGCAGCGCCTCGGCAGGCGGCGTGGTGGCGGTCATCCTGGCCAACATCGTCGCGATCATCCTGCTCCGCGTCATCGGCAAGAACCTCGAGGCCTGAGGGAGGCGAGCTATGGCACGCGCAGTCACCACCGAGCGCAAGGTCGTCTTCACCGCACTGGCCTGGCTGGTCGGCCTGCTGATCTTCTTCCCGATCCTGTGGACCGTGCTGACCAGCTTCAAGCCGGAGCCGGAGGCGATCCAGAGCCCGCCCAGCCTGCTGCCGCAGGTCTGGACGCTGGAGAACTACGCCGAGGTGCAGACCCGGTCGGACTACTTCAAGCACTTCCTCAACTCGGTGATCATCTCGATCGGCTCGACCCTGCTGGCGCTGCTGGTCGCGATCCCGGCGGCCTGGTCGATGGCTTTCTCGCCGGAGCGGCGGACCAAGGACATCCTGATGTGGATGCTGTCGACCAAGATGATGCCGGCGGTCGGCGTGCTGGTGCCGATGTACCTGCTGTTCCGCGACTGGGACCTGCTCGACACCAAGATCGGCCTGACCGTGGTGTTGATGCTGATCAACCTGCCGATCGTGATCTGGATGCTTTACACCTACTTCAAGGAGATCCCGAACGACATCCTCGAGGCGGCGCGCATGGACGGCGCGATCCTGTGGAAGGAGATCGTGTACGTCCTCGTGCCGATGGCCGTGCCCGGGATCGCCTCGACCCTGCTGCTGAACGTGATCCTGGCCTGGAACGAGGCGTTCTGGACGCTGAACCTGACCGCCGCCAAGTCGGCGCCGCTGACCGCGTTCATCGCCTCGTATTCCAGCCCGGAAGGCCTGTTCTGGGCCAAGCTGTCGGCCGCGTCGACGCTCGCGATCGCGCCGATCCTGCTGCTCGGCTGGTTCAGCCAGAAGCAGCTCGTGCGCGGGCTGACGTTCGGCGCGGTCAAGTAAGAGGACAGGGGGCGCGATCATGGGAAGCATCGTTCTCGAGAACATCACCAAGAGCTTCGGCCCGGTCACGGTCATTCCCGAGATCAGTCTGTCGATCAACGATGGCGAGTTCGTCGTGTTCGTCGGGCCGTCGGGGTGCGGCAAGTCCACCCTGCTGCGGCTGATCGCCGGGCTGGAGGACGCGAGCTCCGGCACGATCCTGCTCGACGGCGACGACATGACCGCCGCGCCGCCGGCGAAGCGCCAGCTGTCGATGGTGTTCCAGTCCTATGCGCTGTATCCGCACATGAGCGTGCGCGACAACATCGCCTTTCCGCTGAAGATGGCCGGGGTCGAGAAGTCCGCCCGCGACGCCAAGGTGCAGGAGGCGGCGCGCATCCTGAACCTGACCGAGTATCTCGACCGCAAGCCGCGCGCGCTCAGCGGCGGCCAGCGCCAGCGCGTCGCCATCGGCCGCGCCATCGTGCGCCAACCCAAGGCGTTCCTGTTCGACGAGCCGCTGTCGAACCTGGACGCGGCGCTGCGGGTCAACATGCGCCTGGAGATCACCGAGCTGCACCAGCAGCTGAAGACGACGATGATCTACGTCACCCACGACCAGGTCGAGGCGATGACGATGGCCGACCGCATCGTCGTGCTGCAGCGGGGCAACATCGAGCAGTTCGGCAGTCCGCTCGAGCTCTATCACACGCCGGCCAACCGGTTCGTGGCCGGCTTCATCGGGTCGCCGCGGATGAACTTCATCGAGGGGCCGGAAGCGGCCAGGCACGGCGCGCACGCGATCGGCGTCCGGCCCGAGCATCTTGCCATGTCGACCGAAAGCGGGGCGTGGCCCGGCACGGTCACGGTGGCCGAGCATCTCGGCTCCGACACCTTCCTTCACGTCGCCACCGACGCCCTCGGCACGCTGACGGCACGCGCGGACGGCGAGTTCGGCGTCCGGCACGGCGACCGGATCTTTCTCACACCCAAGTCCGATCGGATCTACCGCTTCGACCGGGACGGCATCGCGCTGCCGACCCGGGTTGCCGCGGCCTGACCGCGGCGCGTTCACCACGGAGCGGATACATGTACTGGGAGAAGCTGAGCCTGGAAGGGCGGGTCTGCATCGTTACCGGCGGCGGGCAGGGCATCGGGCTCGCCTGCGCCGAGGCGCTGGGCGAGGCCGGGGCGACCGTAGTGGTCGCCGACATGGTCGAGGAGCGGGTCGAGGCCGCGGTGGCGACGCTGACCGGCAACGGGCGGAAGGCGGTCGGCAAGCGTCTCGACGTCACCAAGTCGGCGGATGTCGACCGCGTTGCCGCCGAGGTCGCGGCGGAACTCGGCGGGGTCGACGTGCTGGTCAACAACGCCGGCGTCGCCAGGAGCGATGTCCGCGCCGAGGACACCAGCGACGAGCACTGGCGGTTCCACATGGACGTCAACGTCGACGGGGTGTTCTGGTGCTGCCGCGCCTTCGGCAAGGCGATGCTGGCCCGCGGCAGGGGCTCGATCGTCAACATCGGCTCGATGTCCGGCTTCATCGTCAACAAGCCGCAGCCGCAGAGCTTCTACAACGCCTCCAAGGCGGCGGTGCATCAGCTGACCCGCTCGCTGGCCGCCGAATGGGCCGCGCGCGGCGTGCGGGTGAACGCGGTCGCGCCGACCTATATCGAGACCCCGCTGACCGCTTTCGGGATCAAGGAAAACCCGGAGATGTACCGGACCTGGCTCGACATGACGCCGATGGGCCGGGTCGGCCAGCCGCACGAGATCGCCTCGGTCGTGCATTTCCTGGCCTCCGACGCCTCCAGCCTGATGACCGGTTCGATCGTGCTGGCCGACGGCGGCTACACCTGCTGGTAGCCGCGCGGACCGGCGGATGCCGGTCGTCAGGAGTACGCGAAGCGCCGGGCCGCTTCAGCGCGCCACGGTCGGGGCTGCCGTGTCGAGCGCGGGGTTCAGCACCAGCACGTCGGCCAGCGGCTTGCGCTGCGAGCAGGGCACGCGGAAGCGGTCCTTCAGGTGGCCGGCGCCCATCATGGTGATCACCGCCTCGTTGTCGGGGATGCCGACGCAGGCCCGCATCGCCCGGTCGATGTCCTTGGTCACGCTCCAGTTCAGCATGCAGGCGCCCAGCCCCTGGGCATGGAAGCTCAGCGCCAGCGCCATCGCGAACAGGCCGCCGTCGATCCAGTGCTGGTAGCGTTCGCCGATCAGGTTCATGTGCGCCATGTTGGCGGTGACGATCATGACCACGCCGATCTCGTGGCCGAAGCCGCGGTTGCCCGACTGGTAGGACAGCACGCGCGCCTTGTCGTCCGCCTCGGTGAAGGCATAGACGCGGCAGGTCTGGCGGTTGCAGACCGACGGCACCTGCTGGGCGGCGCGCACCGCCTTCTCGATGATCGTGCGGTCGACCGGCCGGTCGGCATACTGGCGCACGCTGTGGCGGGCATCCATGAAGGCGTTGAAGTCGAACGACGCGAAGCGGCGGATGTCTTCGGCCGCGACCTCCTCGGTGCCGCCGTGCACCGCCGCGTCGCGGAAGGCGATCTCGGCGTCGAGCCGGTCGAGGTCGGCGGCCAGCGCATCG
This sequence comes from Alphaproteobacteria bacterium, assembly GCA_041396705.1. Classification (NCBI taxonomy): domain Bacteria; kingdom Pseudomonadati; phylum Pseudomonadota; class Alphaproteobacteria; species Alphaproteobacteria bacterium. The sequence goes on along the minus strand of JAWKYB010000003.1, from coordinate 355,052 downwards.
ACGTCGACGCCGGCGGCCCGGTTGAACGCCACATAGGCGTCCAGCACCTTCAGCGCCGACTGCACGGAGGCATCGCTGCCGAACGCGGCGACATAGGCCCGCGTCTTGCGCAGCAGGGACGCGACCTTGTCCTGGCCGAAGCCCGGCCGCGGTGCGCTCAGCGACAGGCCGTGCTCGATCGAGTGGAACAGGATGTGCAGCATCGCGCGCTGGTTCTCGCGGCTGCGCCGGCCGTAGACGAACGAGGCGCGGGCGAAGCGCCGGAAATCGTAGACGGCATTCGATACCAGCCGGGCAAAGCTGTTGAGCGATGCGATGGCTTCCATGGTTCCTCCCCCCGGCCGACGATGCGCGGCAGATGCCAGGCACGGATCATACCGCCGGCCGCCGCCATGGCCATGGGTTGCGCGCGGGCGGCGCCGTCATGGCGGGGCGGACACGGTCCAAGTGGCGGATGGGGTGGGATTCGAACCCACGAGGCGCGTGAACGCCCGCCGGTTTTCAAGACCGGTGCCTTAAACCGCTCGGCCACCCATCCGATGCAATGATTTCAGTGCGTTAGCAGAGCGGGGCGAGGCGGGCAAGCCGGATGTGGCAGCGGCCTCAGCGTACGCTTGCGAGGCGGAAGGTGATCGGCTCGTCGTTGCCCAGGTAGACCGCCGTACTGGCGTCGAGATCGATCACGAAGTCCCCAGCCTCGTCGTACGACAGCGTGAATCGCCGGCCGCTGCCGGAGGCGAGGAGCGATCGTCCGTTGCCGTCGTTGCACCAGCGACCCTCCGCGTCCTTGCGCAGGACCGTCGTGGAGCCCGAATTTTCCTCCCGCACTTCGAGGTACGACGCCGTTTCCATCGTGATGCCGGTCGTCGCGGCCTGCGGCTGGGCCGCCGCCTGCACCTGCACCGCGGCTGCCGCAGCGGCGCGTTCCGCGTTGTCGGCGTCGTTGTTGCTCTGACAGCCGGCCAGCGCCAGCACGGCGGCGGTCAGGGCGACGCAGGCGCTTCTCATGGCTCGTACCTTTCGGGTTGCGGCAGGCCTGGCGCGGGACCGGCTGTTGCAGTTGCCGTCATTCTTCGCTGCACGACAACACACGGCGGCTTTCAGGACGGTTGACCGAAAACGCCCTTGGCCGGCGCGGCATTGCCGCCTGCGCCGGCGCGCGATCGTGCGTCTTGCCGGCGATGGCCGGAACGGGCGGTGGCGGGCCGCGGCCGCGGCCGTCATGGACAAGCGCCGACGCTTGCGGCATGGCGGAAGCGTGGGGGTGGTTCCATTGCCGCGCGCGCCGCGGCTGCCGGAGGACACTCATGCTCACGGTGCCCGAACGTTCCACGACGGACTGGTCCTGCTGCTCGCCACCCAGCGGGGCGGCAATTCGGAGATCGGCAAAGCTGGCGGGCGCACGCGGTGTGGAAATGCCGTCGCTTGACGCCCACGGCTCGGCGATCGACGCAACCACCATCCATCTCAAGACATCGCAGCTTTCCGGTCCGCACCAGGCCTGCGTGCTGGCGCGAACTGACCCACTGCCTCGACCTGGCGTTTTGGAATATGCCGCGCGAGAACCTGACCGCCGACATGACCGGCGCCACCGAAATCAACGCCCACTACAAGCAGGGGCTGATCGCCAAGGAACTGTCGATCATCAAGGGACTGGAGACGACCTGGTCAACCCAGTTGCAGCTGATGACCGGCAGCAGCACCACCTTCGGCAAGATGTTCGATGCCTGGGAGCGCATGGACGTCTATCGCTACCTGGCCAGCACACCGAAATATGGCCCGAAGGTGGACGCACTGCGGCTGCACAGGATCCTGTATCTGTGGACCCGGGACGACCAGTGGGAACGCGGCACGACCGTGTTCCACTGCGAGGATCACCTGGCGAAGAACAGTCTGTCCGGGCCGACCTGGTAAGGGAAGAAGTCGCGACGATCCCGATGCCTGCGCGCGGCGACACCGGGCATGGCGGACCGTCCGCCACCCCCGGCATCCCGGCACAGACAACGGGCGCCGTTTCGCGCAGTGTCGTACTGTCGTCGCCGAATCTGCCCTCCCACCGATTCCCCGCAACGCCGCCGCCGCTGGCGACCACGCAACCCGCGCACCGGCCAACCACGACGCGAACGGATGCTTGAAGCCGACTGGACCTTTCCGATCCGCGATTCGCGCAGGCTGACGCACGACGAATGCCTGCCGCCGCTGCGTGCGCTGCACGACATGTGGCAGGGCCTGCGCGGCGACCGGCGGATGCCGGCCCGCCGCGACTTCGACCCGGCCGCGGCCAAGGCGCTGCTGCCGCACATCCTGCTGGTCGACGTGTTCGCCGATGCGCCGTTCGAGCGCGGCGCTACCGCGTCCGGCTGTTCGGCACCGCGCAGGTGGATTCGCTGGGCCTGGACTGGACCGGCGCCTTCCTGCACGAGAAGACCGACAAGGCCTCGGCCGACCGGCTGTGTTCGATCGGCGACACCATCGTGGCCACGCGCGAGCCGTGGATGTCCACCGGCGGGGTCTACTGGTCGGCCGAGCGGCCCTACAGCAGCTTCCAGTCGGTCCTGCTGCCGCTGTCGGACGACGACGACACGGTGAACATGATCATCGGCCTGACCGTGTTCGACTGACGCGGTCCGGGGCGGCAGCCTCGCGCTAGCGTGTCCCGTCGGCGTTGCGCAGACTGGCGGCGATCTGCTCCAGCGCGGCGCTAGATCCGCCCGACATGGTGGGCGATGTAGTTCAAGGCGAAGACCGTCTCGTCGGTGCGCAGGGGACCGGACTGCGGCGCGAACGGCGCATCGTAGACCGGATGCGGGCGCGCAGGGTGGGCCGAGGTGTCGCTCACGATGGGGAACCTCCCGGTTGGGGTGGGCCAGGATAGGGCGGCGCCATGCGCCGCGCCATGACGGCGTGGCGTCCGCGGCGCGGCGGTGCGGCAAGGCGGCCTGCCATCGTATTTGGCATCGACCCTGCGCGGCGATAGGGTCGGGCCATCGACAGGCCGTGGGGCGGGCGCCGCGGCACGACGGGGGTATGCGGGTTTGGCAGCAAGGGGCAGGACGCGGGCGGCGGTACGACCCGGCGGCGACGACGGCGCCCGGCCATGCGGCGGCTGAGCGCATGGAGTTCCGCATCGCAGACAGCTTCACCGAGAGCCTGGCCCGGCTGACGGCGCAGGAGCAGAAGGCCGCCAAGACCACGGCCTTCGACCTGCAGCTCGATCCGAACAGCCCGGCGCTGAAGCTGCACCGGGTCGAGCGGTGCAGGGACCCGAACTTCTGGTCGGTGCGGGTCAGTCAGGACCTGCGCCTGATCGTGCACAAGACCGCCGCCAGCCTGCTGCTGTGCTATGTCGACCATCACGACGCCGCCTATCAGTGGGCGATGCGCCGCCGCATCGACCGCCAACGTCCACCGGGCGGCGCAGCTGGTCGAGGTGCGCGAGCGGGTGGAGGCAGGCGACGACACGGCGCAGGATACCGGCGGCGGCCTGTTCGCCGCGGTCGACGACGAGACCATGCTGGCCTACGGCGTGCCGGCCGAATGGCTGGGCGCGGTGCGCCGCGTCGGCGAGGACGGCCTGCTCGATCTGGTCGGCCACCTGCCGCAGGAGGCGTCCGAGGCGCTGCTCCAGCTCGCCACCGGCGGCACGCCGCCGCCGGCGCCGGCCGCGGCAGTCGACGCCGATCCGTTCGCCCATCCCGATGCCGGGCGGCGGTTCCGGCTGCTGGCCAATGTCGACGAACTGGCCCGCGCGCTGGACTATCCGTGGGCGCGCTGGACCACCTTCCTGCACCCGATGCAGCGCGAGCTGGTGGAGCGGAGCTACGACGGGCCGGCCCGCATCTCCGGCTCTGCCGGCACCGGCAAGACCGTGGTCGCGCTGCACCGTGCGGTGTTCCTGGCCCGGCGGGCGCCGGCGGCCCGGATACTGCTGACCACGTTCTGGCCGTCGCTGGCGGCCGACCTGTCGACCCGGCTGGACATGATGACCGAGGGCGAGCCGGCGGTGCGCAACCGGATCGAGGCGAAGGCGCTGGGCGCGGTGGTGCGCGACCTCTACGCGGCCGTCTTCGGCCCGCCGTCGATCGCGCCGACCCGCACGATCCGCGACCTGATGGCGGCACATGCCGAGCCGGGGCTGGGGCTTGCCGTGCTGATGGACGAATGGGAGGGCGTGGTCGACGCCTTCCAGATCCGCGATTGGCGCACCTATCGCGACTTCGCCCTGGGCGGCGTCCACGCCCACGCCGGGCCGAAGCGGCGCAAGCGGCTGTGGAGCGTGTTCACGCGGGTCTGGGACGCGCTCGAGGCCGAGCACATGGTCACCCAGGGCGGCATGTTCGTGCGGCTGGCCGAGCACTACGCCGCCGGTGCGCCGCCGCCATGGGAACACATCGTCGTCGACGAGGCGCAGGACATCGGCATCGCCGAGCTGCGCTTTCTGGCCGCCGCCGGCGGTCGGCGCGACGACGGGCTGTTCTTCACCGGCGATCTCGGCCAGCGCATCTTCCGCCAGCCTTTCTCCTGGCTTGCGCTCGGCATCGACGTGCGCGGGCGCACCCACCGGCTGTCGATCAACTACCGGACATCGCACCAGATCCGCGCCCGCGCCGACCGGCTGTTGCCCGCGGCGATGGCCGACGCCGACGGGATCGAGGAGCCGCGCGCCGGCACCGTCTCCGCCTTCAACGGGCCGCGGCCGACGGTCGCGCTGTGCGCCGATGCCGAGGAGGAGATCGCGCGCGTCGGCGCCTGGCTGAAGGCGGTGTCGGCCCAGGTGCGGCCGGAGGAGATCGGCCTGTTCGTGCGCACCCCGGACCAGTTCGAGCGCGCCCGGCTGGCGCTGGCCGCGGCGGGGCTGGAGGCGACGCCGCTGACCGCCGCGGCACGCGCGGCCGGCGGCACCGTGGCGCTGGGGCCGATGCACCTGGCCAAGGGCCTGGAGTTCCGCGCGGTAGCGGTGATGGCCTGCGACGAGGGCATTCTGCCGCTGGCCAGCCGCATCGCCGCGCTGGGTGAGGACGCCGGGATCGACGATGTGATCAGCACCGAGCGGCACCTGCTGTATGTCGCCTGCACGCGGGCACGCGACCACCTGCTGGTCACCGGCGTCGCACCCGGTTCGATGTTCCTGGCAGACATTGGCGGTTGATTTCGGCCCGGCGACGTGCTGTTGCAGGAGGCATCGCCCGACCGTTCATTGCTTCCGGACCCCGCCATCGCCCATGCGTCCGTGGCGTCGCCCCGCTTCGGTGTCGGGCGCGCAAGGGTGTTGAACCGCATGGCTTGACGGCGGACCGGACAGATCGACCGAGAGGAACCGCGCCATGGTGCAAGCGATCAAGCACATCGATTTCCCGGGCCGCCTGCTGATCATCGGCTACGGCTCGATCGGGCGCGGCGTGCTGCCGCTGGTCCAGCGCCACATCGGCATCAGCCAGAACCGCATCACGATCATTTCGGCCGATCCGCTCGGTCGCCGCGAGGCGGAGCTGCAGGGCATCGCATTCGAGCAGATCACGCTGACCCGCGAGAACCTGGCCGGCGAGATCGCCAGCCGGCTCGGCGCCGACGACTTCCTGCTCAACCTGTCGGTCGACGTTTCCTCGATCGACCTGATCGCCATCTGCCAGCGCATCGGCGCGCTCTATCTCGACACCTGCATCGAACCCTGGCCCGGCGGCTACACCGATCCGCGGCTGACGCCGAGCGAGCGCTCGAACTATGCCCTGCGCGAGAAGGCGCTGGCCGCCAAGCGCGGCCACGGCGAGGGGCCGACCGCGGTGATCGCCCACGGCGCCAATCCCGGCCTGGTCAGCCACTTCGTCAAGCGGGCGCTGCTGCACATCGCCGAGGCGGCCGGCATGCCGGCCGCGGCGCCGGCCGACCGCGCCGGCTGGGCGGCGCTCGCCGCCGGCCTCGGCGTCAAGGCGATCCACATCGCCGAGCGCGACCCAGGTGACCGACGAGCCGAAACGGCCGGGCGAGTTCGTCAACACCTGGTCGGTCGACGGCTTCATCTCCGAAGGCTGCCAGCCGGCGGAGCTGGGCTGGGGCACGCACGAGCGCCATTTCCCGCCCGACGGCGGCCGCCACCACGGCGGCTGCGGCGCCGCGATCTACCTCAACCGCCCGGGCGCCGCGCAGCGTTGCCGGACCTGGACGCCGATCGAGGGGCCGTTCCATGGCTTCCTGATCACCCACAACGAGGCGATCTCGATCGCCGACTACCTGACCCAGCGCGATGGCGACGCGGTGCGCTACCGGCCGACCGTGCACTATGCCTATCACCCGTGCGACGACGCCGTTCTGTCGCTGCACGAATTCAACGGCAAGGCGTTCCGCGAGCAGGCGACCAAGCGGCTGATCGTCGACGACGTCACCGAGGGCATCGACGAGCTGGGCGTGCTGCTGGCCGGTCACGCCAACGGCGCCTACTGGTACGGCTCGCAGCTTTCGACCGAGGAGGCGCGGGACCTGGTGCCGCACAACAACGCCACCTCGCTGCAGGTCACCGCGGCCGTGCTTGCCGGCATGGTCTGGGCGATCGAGAACCCGCGCCGCGGCGTGGTCGAGGCCGAGGAGATGGACCACGAGCGGGTGCTGGAGCTGGCCGAACCCTATCTCGGCCCGATGACCGGCGCGTTCACCGACTGGACGCCGCTGGCCGGACGGGAGAGCCTGTTCCCAGAGGACCTCGACCGCGACGATCCCTGGCAGTTCAAGAACGTCCGCGTGGTCTGAGCGCGCGCCGGCCCGAACGCCGGCGCCGCAGCGCACCGGGATATTCACCAGTTTCTCACCGTTGGATGACACGCTGCCAGGGTTGGCGTGCCGGCTGGCGGCGCGCGCGAGAGCGGTGCGGAACATGGGCGACTTCCTGCGCAATGTCGCGGTCCTGGGCCTGGCCGGTGCATTGGCGGGGACCGGGCCGGTCCGCGCCGACGACGCTGCGCTGCAGGCGGTACTCGACGATTTCCTTGCCGAAGAGGCGCTCGATGGCGGCGTCCTGCTGGTCGGGTCGGACGACGGCGACGCGGTGGTGGTGTCCGGTCTGGCCGAACTGCGGGGCCGCACCGCGGTGACGCCCGACACCCGGTTCTACGTCGCGTCGGTCGGCAAGATGGTAGTGGCGACCGCGATCCTGGCCTATGTCGCCGACGGCGCGCTGGCGCTCGATGCGCCGGTGCTGCCCTATGTCGACGACATCCCCGGCATCGCGCGACTGGACAACGTCGAGCGGGTCACGGTGGCGCAGCTGCTGAGCCACACCTCCGGGCTGGTCGACTATCTCGACGATCCGTTCCTCGACGCCAGTTACGACGAGCCGGAGCGCCACTGGAGCGCGGCCGAGGCGATCGCCTTCGCCTACGACCAGCCGGCCTATGCCGCGCCGGGCGCGACCTTCGAATATTGCAACACCAACTACGTCATTCTCGGCCATGTGCTGGAACGGCTGGCCGGCTCGCTGGATGCGGCGCTGCAGGCCAAGGTGTTCGGGCCGGCGGGCATGACCGCCAGCACGGTCGGCGCGCCGCGCGGCGTGCCGCTGGCCCGCGGCTATATGGACGGCGAGGACGTCAGCGCGCAGTCGTGGGCGAGCGAACTCGGCGACGGTCCGATGGTGACGACCGCGGCCGACCTGGAGCGCTTCGCCTTCGCGCTGTTCCGCGACGGCCGGCTGCTGCCGCCGCAGCTGGTCGCCGCGATGACCGCCGGCACCGCGGCAGAGCCGACCTACGGCTACGGCATGGGTATCGAGACCGACGGCTGGGGCGCCTGGTACGGCCATTCCGGCGGCTATGACGGCTTCGAGGCCGACTTGCGCTATTACCCGGCCGACGGGACGGTGTTCGTGTTCCTGACCAACGGCAACCAGCTGAGCGAGGACGCGATCCTCGACGAGGCCGCCGACGCCTGGTTCGCGGAGTAGCGCCGCGCCGCGGCTGTCGCGCTCGTGAGTGGCCGTGAGCGGGCAGCCTGGTGCAAGAATGCCGGTCCAACCAGCGGACGGGCCGGCCATGGACGTGCTGAACGACATCCTCGACACCATCGAGCTGCGGGCGACGCTCTATTTCCGCACGCGCTTCACCGCGCCCTATGCGATCGCGGTGCCGCCCTATCGCCAGGCGATCCGCTTCCACCTGGTGGTGCAGGGGCGCTGCCACGTGGCCAGCGACGGCGCGGCGGGCGCCGACCTCGGCATGGGCGAGCTGGTGCTGGTGCCGCGCGGCGCCGCCCATGTGATCGCCGACCGGGCCGGGCGCGAGCCGGTGGCGCTGGACCGGGTGGTGGCCGAGAGCGGCTTCGACGGCGCCGGCCCGCTGGTCTGGGGCGCGGCGCAGGCCGGCGCGAACGAGGAGACCCATCTGATCTGCGGCCACTTCACCTATGACGAGGGGGTCGATCATCCGTTGCTGCGCGCACTGCCGACGCTGCTGCGGGTGTCGGCGCCGGCGCGGGCGCGCCATCCGCTGCTGGACGGCGTGCTGGGCCTGGTGGCCAAGGCCGGCTCCCAGGACGAGCCGGGCGCGCGCGGCTCGCTGATCCGGCTATCGGAGGTGCTGTTCATCGAATCCGTGCGGGCGGCGGCCCAGGACCACGAGGACCTGGACCGCGTGCTGGGTGCGATGGCCGATCCGCGGATCGGCCGCGCGCTGGCGCTGATCCACGGCGCGCCGGAGCGCGACTGGACCCTGGCGTCGCTGGCCAGCGCGGTGGCGATGTCGCGCAGCCGGTTCGCCGCCTATTTCAGCACGATCGTCGGCGTGGCGCCGATGCGCTACCTGGCCGACTGGCGGCTGCAGCGCCCATGCGCTGGTCGCGCGCACCCGCGACCCGATCCAGGTGGTCGCCGCCAAGACCGGCTTCGCCTCGGCCGCCGGCTTCACCCGCGCCTTCGCCGCCCGCTATGGCCAGTCGCCGCGGGCGCTGCGCCAGGCGTCGGTCGCCGAAACTTGACCGATCGACCCGATGGCTTGACCGAACGGCCCGTTTTCCCCGCGCCGGATTGATCGGGCGTCCGGTCCTTTCCACCTGCGTCGGGCGCACCGTCGCGCCGACCAAGGAAAGGACCAGACCGATGCCCCGCATCCCCGCAATCCAGCCCGATGCCGCCCAGGGCAAGACGCTGGAGCTGTTCGCCGCCATCGGCCGCCAGCTCGGCGGCGTGCCCAACATCCTGCGCACCATGGGCCATTCGCCCGCCGCGCTGGAGGGCTATCTCGGCTTCGCCACCGCGCTGGCCGGCGGCACGTTCGCGCCGGCGTTCCGCGAGCAGATCGCGCTCGCCGTGGCCGGCGCCAACGGCTGCGACTACTGCGCGTCGGCGCACAGCGCCATCGGCCGCAAGCTGAAGCTGGCCGACGACGAGATCCGCCGCAATCTGCACGGCGACGCCAGCGACCCGAAGGTCGCGGCGGCCCTCGGCTTCGCCCGCAAGCTGGTGCGCGAGCGCGGCCACGCCAGCGACGGCGACATCGCCGCCATCCGGCTGGCCGGCTACGGCGAGGCCGAGATCGTGGAGCTGATCGCCCACGTCGCGCTCAACCTGTTCACCAACTACTTCAACCACGCCGTCGGCACCGACATCGACTTTCCGGTGGTGCTGTCGGCCGCGGCCCGCGCCGCCTGAGACGGCCCGGCCAGAAGGGGAAACAACGCCATGAACGACACCCGAAGCGAACAGCTCTCGGTCCCGCGCCGCGGCCTGCTGCGCGGTGCCGGCCAGGTCGCGCTCAGCACCGCCGCGCTGGCTCTGCTTGCCGGCGGCGCGCGTCCGACCCGTGCCGCTGCCGGGCCGACCGAGGCGGACGCGATCGCGCTGAACGCCATTCTCGGCCTCGACCACGAGGCGATCGCCGCCTACGAGATCGCCGCCGGCAGCGGCCTGCTTTCCGCCGGCGTGCTGCCGGTGGCCCGGCTGTTCCAGGGCCACCACATCGGCCATCGCGACGAGTTGATCGCGGTGATCCGCGCGATCGGCGCCGAGCCGGTCGAGGCCAAGTCGATCGAGGACTATGCGGTGGACATCGGCGCCGCCGCGCTGACCAGCGAGCTCGACATCCTCAAGCTGGCGGCGCAGCTGGAAGGGGCTGCCGTCAACGCCTATGTCGGCACCCTCGCAACGCTGGCGGACAAGGACCATGCCCGGCTGGTGGCGCAGCTTGTCGCCGACGAGACCATGCACTGGACCGTCCTGACGACGGCGGTGGGCGACGCCTTGCCCACCGGCGCCTTCGCCTTCGGCGCCTGATCCCGCCACTTCGGCCGGCCGGGCCTCGCGGGTCCGGCCGGCCGCATTCCGGAGACTTGCGATGAAGACATTGTGCCGTCTGGCAACGGTGGCGCTGCTGCTGTTGCCGCTGTTCGCGGGACGCGCGGCCACGGCCGCCGATCCGGCAAGAGGCGAGAGCCTGTTCACCAGCCGCTGCGGCGCCTGCCATTCGCTCGATACCGACCGGGTCGGCCCGCGTCTCGGCGGCGTCTACGGCCGGCCCGCCGGCAGCGTCGACGGCTACGGCTACTCCGCCGCGCTGCGCGGTTCCGGGCTGGTCTGGGACGATGCGACGCTCGACGGCTGGCTCGCCGGACCGTTCGCCTATCTGCCCGGTGCGCTGATGCCGTTCGCCGTCTCGGTCGCCGCCGACCGCGACGACATCATCGCGTTCCTGCGGGTGCAGGCGGCGCGGTAAGGCGGCGCGGCGTCTTCACCGGATGAACTGGTCGACATAGTCCCGCCCCAGGCCGATCGCCTCATAGTGCTTGCGACACATGTCGATCTTGGTGAAGACATCCTCGTAACCCACTGGCTTTCCCCAAGGATCGACATAGAACATCACGCCGTTGACCTGGAACAGCGTGATCATCTCGGGCACGTCGGGCGGGACCACCAGCGTGTGGGTCTCGCCCGGCGGCTCGTAGACATAACCGCCTTCCTCCGCCTTCCAGTCGTGTTCCAGATAGTACCAGCTGCCGCGCAGCACGAAGCCGTGCACCGGGTTGGGATGGCGGTGGCGGCTGAGCACGCCGGCCTTGCGCACCCGCAGCAGGTTGACCCAGTAGCCCTGGGTGACGTTGAGGCACAGCGGCCGGAACGAGACCGATTCCGCCTGCGGCACCCAGATCCGCTCGTCGGTGGGGATCGCCCCCGGAACCACGATCTCCGGCACCGATTCCGCCGGCATCGGCAGCTGGTAGGGCATCATCGCATCGCCGATGGCGGCTTCGTTCAGCGGCGGCATGGCGCGGCTCCTGTGCTTGCGTCTGTGGGTCGCCCGCGATCCTCACATGGCGGCATAGCCGCCGTCGACGGGCAACAATGTCCCGGTGACGAAGGCGGCGGCATCGCTCGCCAGGAACAGGCACGGCCCGACCAGATCCTCGGGCCTGCCCCAGCGGCGCATCGGCGTGCGGTCGAGGATGCCGCGACTGCGCGCGTCGTCCGCCCGCAGCGGCGCGGTCATCGCCGTGGCGATCCAGCCGGGCGCCACGGCGTTGACCCGGATGCCGTCCGCCGCCCAGGCGACCGCAAGCGCGCGGGTCAGGCCGGCGATGCCGCTCTTCGACGCGGTGTAGGCCGGCACCAGCGGCCCGCCGAAGTAGCTGAGCATCGAGGCGATGTTGATGACGGCGCCGCGGCGCGACGCGGCCAGCGCCGGCCGTGCCGCCATGCACATGCGCATGGCGCCGTTCAGGTTGATGTCGACCACCTGGGCGAACACCGCCGGATCGAACTCGTCGTTGCGGCGGATCACCCCGGCGGCGTTGACCAGGGCGTCGAGCCGGCCGAGGCCGTCGCCCCAGGCGGCGACCGCAGCCGTATCGGTCACGTCGAGCGCGACCGGCGTCACCCCCGGCGGAACGGCTGCGGGTGCGGTCCGGTCGATCGCCAGCGCCCGCCAGCCGGCGGCGGCGAATCCGGCCGCCAGCGCGCCGCCGATGCCGCCGGCGGCCCCGGTCACGGCGACCACCCCGGCGCTGTCGTTCTGCGCATCCGTCATTGCGCCCTCCCATGTGCGGACGTGTCCGGCGGACGCTGTAATTTGCTGCCCGGCGTCCCGCGGGCTTAGACTTCGGCCAGCAGCGAATCGCGCCGGCTTCGGCAGCGCATGCATAGTGGAGGAGCGGATGGGCATTGTCTCCGGGGGCTGGGCGGCGGCCCTGGCGGTCTGCCTTGCTGCGGCCGCGGCCGGCTGTACCAAGCCGCCGGCGCCGCAGCCCGTGGTCGACAATGGCGAGCCCGGGCCGCCGCCGGCCACCCCGGTGGTGCCGGTGCAGAGCCAGCCGCTCGGCGCGCCGGGCGGTTGAGCGGGGCAGGGCGGATGACTGTCCGGCGCATCGGCGCGCGCGTGGGCGCCCTGGTCGCAGCGGCGGCGCTGGTTGCCGGCTGCTCGACATCGAAGCTGCTCGTGGAGACGGCGCGCGCGGTGCAGGAAAGCAGCAGCGGCAGCGCCGATCCGACCCTTTCCGGCGATTCCGCGCTGGCGCCGGCCGCCCTGCAGGGCGGCGCGGTGCTGGAGGTGGAGCAGGGCGTGGCGTCCTGGTACGGCCGCGGCGCGCACGGACGCCGCACCGCGAGCGGCGAGATCTTCGACCGCTACGGCATGACCGCGGCGCACAACGGCTTCCCGTTCGATTCCATCGTGCGGGTGACCAACCTCGGCAACGGCCGCCAAGTGACGCTGCGGATCACCGACCGCGGTGTGCTGAGCGAAGGCCGGATCATCGACGTGTCGGAGCGTGCGGCCGAGATGCTCGGCTTCAAGCCGGCCGGACTGGCCCAGGTCCGTGTCGAGCTGTTGTCGGTTCCGCCGGGCCAGTCGGCTTCGGCCGCGCCCGCCGCGGACTAGGCGCGCCGGCCGCGGCGGCCGGTGCCCGATCTGGGAGGATGCTGACGATGCAGACCGCGAAGTCGATGCGAGCCCTGGCCGCTGCGGTCGCGCTGGCCGTTGCGGCCGTCGTCCTGCGCCCGGCCGGCGCCATCGAGATGGTGACCACGGCGCGCGAGGCGATCCTCGTCGACCTCACCACCGGCACCGTACTGACCGAGACCAATGCGGACGAACTGATGCCGCCGGCCTCGATGAGCAAGCTGATGACCGTTCACATGATCTTCTCGCGCTTGGCCGACGGCCGGCTGCACATGGACGACGAGATGACGGTGACGGAGAATGCGTGGCGCCGCGGCGGCTCGTCGATGTTCCTGGAGATCGGCCAGCGGGTGCGGGTCGAGGACCTGCTGCGCGGAATCATCGTCCAGTCGGGCAACGATGCCTGCATCGTCGCAGCCGAGGCGATCGCCGGCAGCGAGGCCGCCTTCGCCGAGGCGATGAACACCGAGGCGCACGAGATCGGACTGACCCGCAGCACCTTCCGCAACTCCACCGGCTGGCCGGATCCGCAGCACCTGATGACGGCGCGCGATCTGGCGATCCTGGCCAGCCACATCATCCAGACCTTCCCGGACTACTACCCGATCTTCGCCGAGCGCGAGTTCCGCTACAACGACATCACCCAGCAGAATCGCAATCCGCTGCTGTATCGCAACATGGGCGCCGACGGGCTGAAGACCGGCCACACCGAGGAGGCCGGCTACGGGCTGGTCGGCTCGGTGGAGCGTGACGGCAGGCGGCTGCTGCTGGTGATCAACGGCATGGAAAGCCAGCAGGCCCGGTCCGACGAGGCCGAGCGGCTGCTGGAATGGGGGTTCCGCGAGTTCGAGGTGGTCGACCTGTTCGAGCCGGGCGAGAGCGTCGAGAATGCCGAGGTCTGGCTGGGCGAGCGCGAGACCGTGCCGCTGATGGTCACCGACCCGATCCGGGTGACCATCCCGCAGGCGCAGCGCGACGAGATGCGGGTCGCCGTGGTCTATGACGGCCCGGTGCCGGCGCCGATCCGGCGCGGCGACGAGGTCGCGCGCCTGGTGGTGACCGCGCCGGGGATCGAGCAGCGCGTGTTTCCGGTCTATGCCGCCGCCGATGTGGCGGAAGCCGGCGTGTTCGGCAAGATCTGGGCGACGCTGAGCCACTTCGTGCTCGGATGAGTGCCGCGGGCCGGCCCGCAGCGAGCGCATCGGGCGTCGGGCGCGCCGCGTGACAGCGCGCGGCCGTTTCATCACCCTTGAGGGCGGGGAGGGCGCGGGCAAGTCGACCCAGCTGCGCCGCCTGGCCGAGTGGCTCGAGAGCCAGGGCCAGCCGGTGCTGCAGACCCGCGAGCCCGGCGGCTCGCCCGGCGCCGAGGATATCCGCCGCCTGCTGGTCGAAGGCGAGCCCGATCGGTGGCTGCCGTGGAGCGAGACGCTGCTGTTCTTCGCGGCCCGCTTCGATCACGTCGCGCGGACGATGCGGCCGGCGCTTGCGGCCGGACGCTGGGTGCTGTGCGACCGTTTCGCCGATTCCACCGTGGCCTATCAGGGCGCGGCGGGCGGCATTTCGTTCGGCCGCCTCACCGAGCTCTATTGGCTGGTGCTGGGCGACTTCGAACCCGACCTGACCATCGTGCTCGACCTGCCGGTCGAGGTCGGCATGGCACGGGCGCGGTCGCGCGATGGCGTGGCCCCGGCCCGCTTCGAGCGAAAGGACCGCGCCTTCCACGCGCGGGTGCGCGACGGATTCGCCACCATCGTCACGCTGAACCCGCAGCGCTGCGTCATGGTCGACGCCGACGCGGACGTCGACACGGTCGCGGCGCGCATCCGCGCGGTGGTGGCGGAGCGTCTGGGCCTGCCAGGCGGACACGCGTAGACGCGGCCGGGCCAAGCTGGGACACTGGCCGCAGCCATGACCGAAATCCACACGGAACACCATCCGCGCGGGACCGCCGACCTGGTCGGCCACGCGGCGGCGGAGGCGCTGCTGCTGGACCTGTGGAACGGCGGACGCATGCCGCATGCCGTGATGCTGTGCGGCCGGCCGGGCATCGGCAAGGCGACGCTGGGCTATCGGCTGGCCCGCTTCGTGCTGGCCCAGGGTGCGCAGCCGGCCGGCGCCGGCCTGTTCGACGACGGGCCGACGACGCTTGCGCTGCCGCCGGACAGCCCGACCTTTCGCCGGGTCGCATCCGGCGGCCATGTCGACCTGATGGTGCTGGAGCGGCCATGGGACGAGAAGCGCAACCGGCGGCGCGGCGTGATCCCGATGGAGATGGCGCAGAAGGCGGTGCAGTTCCTGCGCCTGACCTCCGGCGAGGGCGGCTGGCGGGTGGTGCTGGTCGACGCGGTCGACGATCTCAACGCCAGCTCGGCCAATGCCCTGTTGAAGGTGTTGGAGGAGCCGCCGCCGCGGGTGCTGCTGATCCTGATCGCCAACGCGGTCGGCCGCGTGCTGCCGACGATCCGCTCGCGCTGCCGCCAGCTGGCGCTGGCGCCGCTGAGCGACGAGCAGACCCGGGCCGTGGTCGCGGCACATGCGCCGGACGCGGCTGCCGACGAGTGCAGCCTGGCGGTGCGGCTGGCCGACGGCAGCCCTGGGCAGGCGCTGGCGCTGCTCGACGAGGGCGCCGCGGCGCTCTATGTCGACTTCATCGAACTGATGGGCGCGATGCCGGACTACGACGTCGGCCGGGCGATCGCCTTCGCCGAGGCGGCGGGCGCGTCGGGCGACGAGGCGCCGTTCGCCGCCTTCACCGGCCTGTTCGCCGGCTGGATCGGCCGGCTGGTGCGGGGCGCTGCCACCGGCGAGGCGGCGCCGCCGCTGGCCCGCGAGGGCGAGGTCAACGCAAGGCTGGCCGGCGGCAGCGCGCTTGATCCCTGGTTTGAGGTGTGGGACAAGGCGCGCGCTTGGTTCGCCGAGACCAACGCACTGAATCTCGACCGCAAACAGGCGGTTCTCGCGGTGATCGACGCCGCCGAAGCGGCGCAGCAGGTAACGCAGGGGATAACCGGACGCGCGGATGCCGATCGATGGAGCACGAGATGGCCGCAGAGCCGCGTCGCTGATACCTGACGACGCGATCCTATGTGAACGACGTGCCGCACATCGGCCACGCCTGCGACGCTGGCCTGCGACGCGCTCGCCCGCTAAGCGGCTGGACAGCTATCAGGTGATGTTCCTGACCGGCACCGACGAGCACGGCCAGAAGATCGAGAAGTCGGCCCGCGCCGCCGGCATTGCACAGGAATTCACCGACCGGGTTTCCAGGAATTTCCGGGAGCTGGCGGCCACGCTTGACGTCAGCAACGACGATTTCATCCGCACCGCAGGCCGCACCACAGGTCTCGTGCCGAGGCGATCTGAACGCGCTGCAGGCGAACGGCGACATCTACCTGGACAGCTATGCCGGCTGGTACGCCGTGCGCGACGAGGCGTTCTACGCCGAGTCCGAGACCACCGTCGGCGGCGACGGCGTGCGCCGCGGGCCGAGCGGCGCCAGGTGGAGTGGGTCGAGGAGCCGACCTATTTCTTCCGGCTGTCGACCTGGCAGGACCGGCTGCTGGCCTGGTACGAGCCAACCCGGACTGCATCGCGCCAGGATCTCGCCGCAACGAGGTGATCAGCTTCGTCAGGAGCGGACTGAAGGACCTGTCGGTCTCGCGCACCACCTTCGACTGAGGCATCCCCGGTGCCGGCGAGCGACGCCCATGTGATGTATGTCTGGCTCGACGCGCTGACCAACTACATCACCGCGGTCGGCTATCCCCGACCGGCAATCCGGCGCCTCTATCAGACGTTCTGGCCGTGACCTGCACTGGTCGGAAAGGACATTCTCGTTTCCATACGGTCTATTGGCCGGCGTTCTGCGATGTCCGGCCGGCGTCGAGCCGCCGCGCGCCGCCGTCTTCGCCCATGGCTGGTGGACCAACGAAGGCCAGAAGATCTCGAAGTCGCTGGGCAACGTGATCGACCCGGTCGCGCTGGTCGGCAAGGAGTTCGACTCGACCCGGTGCGCTATTTCCTGTTGCGCGAGGTGCCGTTCGGCAACGACGGCGACTTCTCGCGCCGGGCGATGATCGGCCGGATGAACAGCGATCTCGCCAACGACCTCGGCAACACCTGGTGGCGCGTGCCTGTCGATGATCGCCAAGAACTGCGCCGGCCAGGTGCCGCAGTAACCTGCCGCTGAGCGCGGAGGACGGCCCTGCTGCGCCATTGCGCCACCGGCCAGCTCCGACGGTGCGGGCCGCGTTCGAGGCGCGGTGTTCCATCGCGCGCTGGAGCTGGTGTTCGAGCTGGTCGGCGAGGCCAACCGCTTCGTCGACGCCAGGCGCCGTGGGCGCTGCGCAAGACCGACCCGGCCCGGATGGCGACGGTGCTGTATGTGGCCGGAGCGATCCGCCATATCGCGATCCTCTGCCAGCCGGTGATGCCGGGTTCGGCCGGCCGCATCCTCGACCAGCTGGCCGTGGGCGAGGGCGCCCGCGACCTGACCGCCTATGGCCCCGCCGGTGGCTGGCGGCGGAGGCACGGCGCTGCCGGCGCCCGCCCAGTGTTCCACGCTATGTCGCCGAGGAGGCGCGCAATGGCCCGCCGATGCTGATCGACAGCCACTGCCACCTCGACTATTTCGGCGACGATGCCGACGACGTGGTCGCGCGGGCGCGCACGGCCGGCGTGACCGGCATGCTGACCATCGGCACCAAGCTGCGCACCTTCGAGACGGTGCGTGCGATCGCGGCGCGGCACGACGACGTCGCCTGTTCGCTGGGCGTGCATCCGCACAGGCGGCGGAGGAGGAGCGGCGAACCACCGTCGAGCGGCTGACGGCGCTGGCCGCGGACCCGCAGGTGGTGGCGATCGGCGAGACCGGACTCGACTATTTCTACGACCACAGCCCGCGCGCGGCGCAGATCGACTGCTTCCGCGCGCACATCCGCGCGGCGCAGGCGACCGGCCTGCCGCTGGTGGTGCACACCCGCGACGCCGACGACGACACGGCGCAGATCCTGGCCGAACACCATGCCGAACGCCCGCTGACCGGCGTGATCACTGCTTCAGCAGCGGCCGCGCGCTGGCCGAGGCGGCGCTGAGGATCGGCTTCATGATCTCGATGTCGGGGATCGCGACCTTCCAGGACCGCCGAGGACCTGCGGGCAGTCGTGCGCGACTGCGTGCCCGTTAACCAACTCTTGGTGGAAACGGACGCACTATCTTGCCCCCGTGCCGCATCGCGGCAAGCGCAACGAGCCGGCCTTCGTCCGCCACACGGCGGAGGTGGTCGCCGGCCTGAAGGACATGCCGCCGCAGGACCTGATGGACCAGACCGCCCGCAACTTTCCGCCTGTTCCCCCGCGCCGTCGGCGCGATACCGGCGGCTGCCGCCGGAATCGGCTGATGCGCGTCACCGTGCTCGGCTGCGGCGGCTCCAGCGGCGTGCCGCTGGCCACCGGCGACTGGGGTGCGTGCAACCCGCGCAACCCGCGCAACCGGCGCCGCCGCGCGTCGATCCTGGTCAGATCCGAGCGCGGCACGCGCATCCTGGTCGATGCGTCGCCGGACCTGCGCGAGCAGGCGTTGTCGGTCGGCGGGCTGCCGCAGCTCGATGCGGTGCTGTTCACCCATGCCCATGCCGACCATTGCCACGGCATCGACGACCTGCGTGCGCTGACCGCCGGCCGCGCGCCGCTGGCCGCCTGCGCCGATCCGGACACGCTGGCGATCCTGCACCGGCGCTTCGGCTACGGCTTCGTCGAGATCGCCGGGCTCGACTCCTATGGGCCGCGGCTCGCCGGTGCCGCCATTGCCGGGCCGTTCAGCGTCGGCGATGTCGACGTGGTGCCGTTCTGGCAGGAGCACGGACCGCGGCGGTCGCTTGGTTTCCGTTTCGGGCCAATCGCTTACTCGACGGACCTTAACCAACTGGATGAGACGGCGTTCGCGATCCTCGACGGCGTCGACGTCTGGATCGTCGATTGCCTGCGGATGGAGCCGCACGGCACCCATTCGCACTTCGCCCAGACGCTGGACTGGATCGCGCGGGTGCGGCCGCGCCGGGCGATCCTGACCCACATGAACCACACGATGGACTACGACACGGTGGCCGCGCTGTGTCCGTCGAATCGAGCCGGGCTACGACGGGCTTGTGGCCACGCCGCGGCCATGCCGCAGATCCGCTTCGATGCCGCAACGCCGCTCGGCGGCGGTGGGCTGCGCCGCGTCGCCTGACGCAGCGACGTAGCTATATATTTTTCCATAATATAAATTATGCGATCATCGGATCGCACATGACCGGCGTCGCGCCGGTTCCCCCCTCGCGATGCGATTGATAGAAACGCCGGGCCCAGAACGGAGTCCGGCATGACCAGCGACGGCACCCGCAACATCGACCGCCTGCTCGAGATCATGGCGCGCCTGCGCGACCCCGACGGCGGCTGCCCGTGGGACGTCGAGCAGAGCTTCGCGACCATCGCGCCCTATACCGTCGAGGAAGCCTATGAGGTGGCCGACGCGATCGCGCGCGAGGATCACGACGACCTCAAGGGCGAGCTCGGCGACCTGCTGCTGCAGGTCGTGTTCCATGCCCGCATGGCCGAGGAAGCCGGCCTGTTCGACTTCGACGCGGTCGCCGGCGCCATCGCCGACAAGATGGTCAAGCGCCATCCGCACGTGTTCGCCGACGCCGATGCGCGCGACGCCGCGCACCAGACCCGATCACAGGAGCGCAGAAGGCGGAGGAACGCGCCGAGCGCGCGCGGCGCGGCGGCGCGGCAGCCTCGGCGCTGGACGACGTGGCGCTGGCGCTGCCGGCGCTGATGCGGGCGGAGAAGCTGCAGAAACGGGCCGCGCGGGTCGGTTTCGACTGGACCGAGCCGGAGCCGGTTTTTGGCAAGATCCTCGAGGAAGTCGCTGAATTAAGGGCGGAATTCGATGCCGGCGCCGGTCTCGACCGGCTCGAGGACGAGCTGGGGGACGTGCTGTTCACCGTGGCCAACCTCGCCCGCTTCCTGAAGGTCGACCCGGAGGCGGCGCTGCGTCGCACCAACGACAAGTTCGCCCGCCGGTTCCGCGCCGTCGAACAGAGCCTGGCCGCCGACGGGCTCGACATCGCCGCGGTCGACCTCGACGAGATGGAACGCCGCTGGGTGGCGGTGAAGCGGCGCGAGAAGGCCTGATCCGCCTGTCCCGGCCCGGCCGCGCAGCCGCTGCATCCGTTCGGCCGCCCCGGCCGTTGCTTCCGGTATCCGCTGCAACCGGGAGCTTCCGATGACTTCGCCCACTCCGACCGAGCGCGTCCGCAAGGTCTATGACGACTTCGCCCGCCGCGACATCGCGGCGATCATCGCCGCTTTGACGAACGACGTGACCTGGATCGTGCACGGGCCCGATGGCGCCGGATACTTCGGCCGCTACGCGGGCAAGGCCGGGGTCGCGCGCTGGGCGGAGCAGCTGGCCGCGCACGTCGTCGTCGACCGCCTCGCCATCCGCCGGATCGTGGCCGACGGCGACTGGGTGGTCGCCATCGGCGACTTCGCCGCCACGGCGCTCGCCACCGGCAGGGGCTACCAGACCGCCTTCGCGCACGTCTGGCAGGTCCGCGGCGACCGTATCGCGGCGTTCGAGGACTTCTTCGATACCACGGCCGCGGTCGCGGCGGCGGCCGGCCGCTGATCGCGCCACCCCCCCCCCCTGGGGGCGCCAACGCCGCCGCGGCACCGCGGGGAGGCATAACGAACGTCCGGCCGCGCGCCACCCGGCGGTGGCCGCGCCGGCGCGGACGGATTGCCGCAGGCCGGCCGCATGCCGTCGGCCATCGGGATGACACGGTTGTCATGTCCACTCGCAGGCTGTTGATTGCCAGCGGGAACGGCAGAGGACGCGGCGGGATGGCGGCAGGGGAACTGACGGCACTGGTGCTGAGCGGGCTCGGCTGTGCCGCGCTCTTGGGCGTGCTGGGCGTGCGCATGCTGCGCGGCTTCGTGCTAGCGATGGAAGGGCACCGCGAGTTCCACGGCGACAGCCTGACCAAGCGCTCGCGGCTGGGCGGGTTCGTCCGCTTCTTCCTGTGGGCGCTCGGCGGTGCCGTCACCTGGAGCTTCTACATCGACTGGCTCTGGTTCGAGGATTTCGGCTACGCCTTTTCCGCTCTGATGGTACGGCTCGAGATCGTGTTCCGGATCCTGGCGGAACTGAGCGACGACTGAACGATGTCGCAGGATTCCGGAACGCTGCACGCGATCGGCCGGCGCGCCGAGCGCAAACGGGCGGCGCGGGAGGACGGCGAGGACCTCGCCCACGACCGGCGCGCCTTCCCCTGCCCGGCCTGCGGCGCCAACCTGCGCTTCGACCCCGGATCGGCCCGGCTGTCGTGCGGCCACTGCGGGTCGCAGAGCCCGGTCCCGCATGTCGACGACGCCGCCGCCCAGGTCGAGAACCCCTATGGCCAGGGACTGGAACGCGACATGGCCTCCCTGGCGGCGGAAGAGGCGCCGTCGGTGGATTGCACCCGCTGCGGCGCCAGCATCGAGTTCCATGCCGACGAGCATGCGCGCATCTGTCCGTTCTGCGACGCCGCCCTGGTCGGCGACGTGCGGCAGTTCCGCCGCATCGTGCCGCAGGGCCTGCTGCCTTTCGCGCTCGATCACGGCCGGGCGCACGATGCGATGCACGGCTGGCTGAAATCGCGCTGGTTCGCGCCGAACGACATCGCCGAGGAGGCCCAGGCAAGCCACTTCCACGGCATCTACGTGCCGTTCTGGACCTATGACGCGGACACCGCGACCGCCTATTCCGGCGCCCGCGGCACCCGTGTCGGCTCCGGCAAGAACCGCCGCACGGTGTGGAAGGAGGTCACCGGCACCGTCAGCGGGCGCTTCGACGACGTGGTGGTTTCCGGCTCGCGCTCGGTGTCGGCCGAATTCAGCGACGGCCTGGCGCCCTGGCCGCTGCGCGAGCTGGAGACCTACCAGACCGAATTCCTCGCCGGCTTCCGGGCCGAGAACCACACCATCGGCGTCCGCGACGGCTTCGCCCGCGCCGACCGCACCATGCAGGCGACGATCACCGACTGGATCCGGCGCGACATCGGCGGCCAGCGCCAGCGCATCCACTGGAGCCGCACCAACTACAGCAACCAGACCTTCAAGCACATCCTGGTGCCGGTCTGGATCACCCACTACCGCTTCGAGCGCAAGACGTTCCGGCTCTCGGTCAACGGCCGCACCGGCAAGGTCTACGGCCAGCGGCCGTTCTCGCTGGTGAAGCTGATCGCCGGCACCGCCGCGTTGCTGGCGGCACTGTCGGCGGTGGGCTTCATCATCTCCGCCGTGCCCTGGGCCTAGCCCTTGCCGCGCGCCTCGTACTCCGCCCGGGTTTCCGGGCTGGGCGGATAGAGCCCGGGCAGCGCCCTGCCCCGGCCGACCTGCTCCACCACCCAGTCCTCGAACGCATCCTGCGCGCCGCCGTCGGCCGCGATCGCCGGCGCCAGCGCCTGCGGCACCACGACCACGCCGTCGCCGTCGGCGACGATCAGGTCGCCGGGGCGGACCATGACGCCGCCGCAGCCGATCGCCCCGTTGCGCTCGGCGAAATGGATGGCAGAGATCGTCGCCGGCGCGGCGGCGCCGGCGGCGAACACCGGCAGCCCGGTCGCGGCGACCCCGGCCGCATCGCGCACGGCGCCGTCGGTGACCATGGCGCGGATGCCGCGGCGGCCGAGCCTGGCGGCGAGGATGTCGCCGATCACGCCGGCGGCGCTGCATCCGCAGGCGTCGGCGACGACGACGCTGCCCGGCGTCGCGGCCTCGACCGCCTCGCGCGAGTTGCCCGGCAGGCCGAGGCTCTCCACCGTCGAGACGTCCTCGCGCATCGGCACGAAACGCCACGTTTCCGCTGGGCCGACGACGCGGCCCGCGGCCGGCTGCAGCGGCCGGACGCCGCGCATCCAGACGTTGCGAATGCCGCGCTTGAGCAGCTGCATCGTCAGGGTGGCGGTCGAGATCGCGGCCAGCCGCTCGACCAGCGCGGGGTCCGGCACGGGGATGGTCATGGCGGCACTTCCTCCATTCACGCCGTCCGGCGCGGGCCGTAGACTGCGCCAAAACAATGGAGGAGGAGCCGGTGCCTGACAACGCGCACATCCTGGCCATCGACCAGGGCACAACCAGCAGCCGGGCGATCGTGTTCGACGGCGCGCTGCGGCCGGTGGCGACGGCCCAGAAGGAGCTGCGCCAGATCTATCCGCGCCCCGGCTGGGTGGAGCACGATGCCGACGAGATCTTCGCCGACACGGTCGCGGTGTGCCGGCAGGCCATCGCCGCGGCCAGGGCCAGCAGGCCGGAGCTGCATATCGTCGGCGCCGGCATCACCAACCAGCGCGAAACCACGGTGGTCTGGGACCGGCAGACCGGCAAGCCGGTGCACAATGCCATCGTGTGGCAGGACCGGCGCACGGCGGATGCCTGCCGGCGGCTGGCGGCCGACGGCGGCGCCGACCGCTTCCAGGCCCGCACCGGTCTGGTGCTCGACCCCTATTTCGCGGGGACGAAGATCGCGTGGCTGCTGGACAACGTCGACGGCGCGCGGGCAGCGGCCGAGGCCGG
The DNA here is from genome assembly GCA_041396705.1 of Alphaproteobacteria bacterium. Lineage (NCBI taxonomy): Bacteria > Pseudomonadati > Pseudomonadota > Alphaproteobacteria > Alphaproteobacteria bacterium. Next base: position 331,582 of record JAWKYB010000003.1, on the reverse strand, counting down.
TCGGCTGGCCTGCGGCACCATCGACAGCTGGCTGATCTGGAAGCTGACCGGCGGGGCGGTGCACCGCACCGACGCCACCAACGCCAGCCGCACGCTGTTGTTCGACATCAAGGAGCAGCAATGGAGCGCCGAGCTTGCCGATGCGGTCGGCGTGCCGCTCGGCCTGCTGCCGGAGGTGGCGGACTGCGCCGCCGACTTCGGCTCCATCCCGGCGGACGTTCTGGGCGCCGCGATTCCGCTGGGCGGCGTCGCCGGCGACCAGCACGCCGCCCTGATCGGCCAGTGCTGCTTCGCGCCGGGCATGATCAAGAGCACCTATGGCACCGGCTGCTTCGCGCTGATCAACACCGGCGACAGCCCCCTGCCCTCGCGCAACCGGCTGCTGACGACAATGGGCTACCGGCTGGCCGGCCGGCCGACCTATGCGCTGGAGGGCAGCATCTTCATCGCCGGCGCCGCCGTGCAGTGGCTGCGCGACGGCCTGAAGCTGATCGCCAGCGCCGGCGAGACCGAGGCGCTGGCGCGTGCAGCCAACCCGCACAGCGCGGTCGTGTTCGTGCCGGCGTTCACCGGGCTCGGCGCACCCTACTGGGACCCCGACGCGCGCGGGGCCATCTTCGGGCTGACCCGCGATACCGGCATCGCGGAAGTGGTGCGGGCGGCGCTGGAGGCGGTGGCGTTGCAGACCCGCGACCTGCTGCAGGCGATGCGCGGCGACGGCGCCGACGCCACCAGCCTGCGGGTCGACGGCGGCATGACCGCCAACGACTGGACCATGCAGGCGCTGGCCGATCTGGCCGGCATTCCGGTCGAGCGGCCGCGGAACCTGGAATCGACCGCGCTGGGGGCGGCGATGCTGGCCGGCCTGCAAGCCGGGCTGTTCGACGACCTGGGCGCGCTGGCCGCGCGCTGGCAGGCCGACCGGCGGTTCGACCCGGCGATGCCGGCTGAGGAGGCGGCCCGGCACCACGCCCGCTGGGCCGAAGCGGTGCGCCGGGCGAGCGGCGCGGCCTTCGCCTGACTCGGCTCGCTGTGGGCGCCAGGCCGGGCGCCAGACCGGGACTCGACGGCAAAGCCGGCCGGGCATAGAGTGCGCCCGGTGAACGGTTTCGGTGAGGAGTGCGCCATGCGTGCCCGTGCCGGACGACCCGGCCGCGCGACGGATGGCCGGCTTTCGCGAACGACCCTGCCCGCTCTCGCACTGCTGTCGGCCCTCGCGCTGCTCGTCGCTTCGACCAGCGAAAGCCAGGCCCTGAAGCGCAGGCCCACGGTCGGTGGCAGCTATGGCGATTGCATCGCCGACCGGTTCGACGACAGCAGCGAGTCCGGCTGCGAAGGCTCGTTGTGCTGGTGCTGCTACGCCGACGGCTGCTTCATCTGCAACAACATCTACGGGGGGACGCCGCCGACCACCGACGTGACCGGCGAACAGGCGGATTGCACCTGGGACCCGGCCTATTCGGCCACCAGTCCGCCGGGCGGCGTCGGGCAGACCGTTCCGCAGAACCTGCAGCAGTTCCAGGTCAACCCGAATTTCGGCGCGGAACCGGTTTCGCCGCCGGTCGCCGGCCCGCTGGACGGCCAGCTCAGCCGGTAACCGCCGGGACGCGGCGCGTGTCCGGGGAGGCCGGCGCCCGCAACGAAAAGGGGGAGCCGCGGCTCCCCCTCTCGCACAATCACGTGGTCGGCTGCGAACTCAGTTCAGGCCCTGCTCGCTCGCCGTCTCGGCCACCTGCATCGGCGGCTCCGGCATCGCGTCGTTCATCGCCTGCATCAGCACCGTATCGCGTTCGTAGATGTCGCCGAAGAACGAGACGGTGCCGGACTCGTTCGCCCTGGCGGTGAAGTAGCCGATGTAGACCGGGATCGGATGGTCCATGATCACGTCGCGGGTGCGACCGCTGGCGATCATCGCCTCGACCTCTTCCTCCGTGTACTGGCCGTTGAATACGAAGCCGGCCATCCGCATCGGATCCTGCAGGCGGATGCAGCCGTGGCTGAACGACCGCGCGGTGCGCTCGAACAGGCTGCGCGACGGCGTGTCGTGCATGTAGACCGAGTGACCGTTCGGGAACATGAACTTGATCCGGCCGAGGGCGTTGCCGCCGCCCGGCTCCTGCCGCAGCGCATAGGGGAAGCGCCCGGAGACCGACGACCAGTCGACCAGCACCGGGTTGATCTCGCGTCCGCCCGAGAGGATGCGGATGTTCTGGTTCAGCAGGTAGAACGGATCGTTGCGCAGCGCCGGCAGGTACTCGTTGTCGGCGATGCTCTGGGGCACGTTCCAGTACGGGTTGAGCTGGGCGTACTCCATCGTGTCGTTGAAGATCGGCGTCTGGTTGCGCTGGGTGCCCACCACGACGCGCATGACCAGCGGCTCGGCATCGCCGTCGACCCCGCGCACGATGAACTCCGGCACGTTGACGAACAGATGCTTGTCGCCGAGGTCGCGCGGGTACCAGCGCCAGCGCTCCATCGACGCCTCGATCTGGCGGATGCGGTAGTCGACGGACGCATTCAGCGCCGACAGCGTGCGCGGCCCGACGACCGCATCTTCCAGCAGCCCGTGGCGCGCCTGGAATGCCTCGACCGCATCGGCCAGCTGGCGGTCGTAATAGGTGTCGTCGCTGACGCCCTCGGCCGGCGCGACATAGTCGCCGGTGGCGGCCAGCCGCGCGCGCAGGGCGGAGATCGCGCTGCCGCGTGCGCCGGGCTCCAGGCTGGCGCCGGTGTCGGGCACCTGCGGCCAGCCGCCGGCCGCGGCAATCGCGCGATAGCCGGCCAGCGCGTCGCGCAGCGCGTGATATTCGGCATGCGGCGGCGCCAGGCTGCGCAGCGTATCGCCCACCAGCCCGGTATCCGCCGCATAGCGCAGCGGCTGGGTCAGGTCGGCGTCTGGCGTGAAGTCGCGCATCGCGGACGTCGCCTCGCGCTGGCGGAACCGGCCTTGCATCAGGTCGGTGCCGTAGCGCAGGAAGGCGTCGGTCATCTGCACCTCGAGCTCGGCCCGGGTCTGCGGCGCCGCCACGTCAAGCCGCGAATAGATCGGGTCGTGCAGATAGTCGTCCTGGTGCAGGCCGTCGCTGGCGGCGTCGGACAGCGTGGCGAACAGCTCGTCGCCGGCCGGGGTCAGCCCCTCGGCCGCGACCCACACCGGGGCATAGTTGCGGCTGGCATAGAACGCGGCGATGGTGGAATCCTCGTGCCCCGAACCGGGCCCGAGCAACTGCAGCAGCGCCTGGCCGAGCGGATCGGACGGGCCGTCCGCGGCCAGCTCCGGCGCATCGGCCTCGACCGCCGCGGTCGGGTCGGCCGCTTCGGTCACAATTTCGGGAGCGGCCGCCTGCGGCGCCGCCTGGTCCACCTGCACCTGCGTCCCGTCGACCGGTTCGGCCGCGCTCACCGGCGCTTCCGCCATTGCCGTCGACGACGCCAGCAGACCGACGGCAAGACCGGCCAACGCGCAACCGCCGCGCAGGTAGGTCCGGCTCAGGCCCAGCATCTCTCGCACTTCAATCACTGCTCAACTCCCCGAACGCCCTCTGGTAGCATGCGGCCTGGACCGGCCCGGTTGGGATTGGATGTGCTGCAACGCGCGCAACGCGCAACGAGTCCGGTCCAAACTATTGGCAAAGTTATAATTCGGCAAGTGTTGCCATCGGGTATAACCGGTGCCGCGCGTGCGTCTTGCACAGAATGTTGCCAACAAGCACACTCGATTCGAACGCGCCCGATGGTCCGACATCTGCTGTCATGTCATTGCGGCCAGGATGGGGCGAAGGTGGGGAAATCGAGCCCGTGCGCGCAGCGAGCGGGCGCGGGCCAGCCATGGAGGGGATGCGCTGATGCGGGCGACGGGTGCGGCTTGGGCAATCGGGGCATGGCTTGCGACCGGCGGGGTCGCGCTGGCGGACGGCGTGATCGGCACCGTCGACGGCGAGCTGCCGTTCGAGGGCCTCTATGTGAAGGACGTCGCCGCGCTGAATGTCACCGCCTATCGCGCGTCGATGACCGTGGATTTTCGCAAGGTCCTGCGCATCGAATTCCTGGAGATCGACCAGACCAGCCAGATGGCGACGGTGCGGATTACCTTCCTCGACAGCTATGCGATGCCGGCGTCGTTCAGCCTGGCCGACAACGCGCCCTGGGTGGCGATCGGGTCCTACGGTCGGGCCAACTACTCGGCCGAAAGCCTGCTGGCCGGCGACGTGCAGTATGTGCAGTTCATCCATGACGACGGCGATGCCGACGTCGACGGCGCCGAGGGCAGCGAGGGGACGGCCAACTGACGGCGACGCGGCGCGCGCCCTGGGTCAACCTCCGGCGGGACGGGATCGTCCGACCGGAGCGAAGCCGATCGATTCCAACAGGTTCGGGCTCTTGTTTGCGTCCAAGGGGACGCAGTATGCGCTAGCGCTGGATGAACGCGGCGAAGTCCGCGACGCTGCCGACGAAGCGGGTGACCTGGGTGTTGAGCGCGTCGGGGGTGATGCCGCCGTAGCCGCTGAGATCCATGTCGACGATCACGTAGTTCTCGCTATCGACATAGGCGCGGATCCAGCGGTGCTCCACGTTCCACTGGTTGATCTTGTCCAGGTGCACCGGGCGCCGCTGCGGCCGGTAGCCGGCGACCATCAGGATGCTGTCGCACAGCCCGGCCTGGTCGCATTCCCAGAACTGCACATAGCCGAAGTCGGTCGGCAGCGCGCCGCCCGGCGTCAGCTCGACATACGGATCGCCGTAGTCGTCGGTGCCGATCTGCGTCTGGATGCCGAGGGCGCCGAAGGCGTCGGCAACCGACTGCGCCGAGAGCGGCGAGCCCTGCTGGGCCGCGGCGGTGGTGGCGGCGCCCGCAGCCAACGCGAGCGCGGTCAACGGTCCAGTGGCTTTCGGCACGACATGTCCCCCTGCTGGGATGCTGAATCGGCGCAAGTGTGCCAAATGGCGCCGAGGGAGGCAATTGGGCCGCGCGTGCCGCCCTATTCCGCCGCCATGGCGCGCGCGATGCCGTTGGCCTTGGTCTTGTAGGCGTCCTCGTCCTTCTCGTCGACATACAGGTTGCTGAGCGCATCGGTGATGCGCTCGACGGTGAACTCCGGCGCGATGCCCTCGAACTTGCACGAGGCGACGACCTGGTTGACGATGAACTTGGGCTGGTAGGACGCCAGCGGGACGCCCCGCTTCATGTGCAGTTCCTCGTAGATCATGTTGTAGATCTCGTCGGTGAGGCTGAGGCCGCTTGCCTTGGCGACGGCGCGGAAGATCGTCTTGTGCACCTCGATCGACGGGCTGGGGATATTCATCTTGTACGGAATGCGGCGCAGGAAGGCCGGATCCATCAGGTCGCTGGGGTGCAGGTTGGTCGAGAAGATGACGAAGGCGTCGAAGGCGATCTGGAAGCTCTTGCCGGTGTGCAGCTTCAGATAGTCGACCCGGCTTTCCAGCGGCACGATCCAGCGGTTGAGCAGCTGCTCGGGCGTGACCAGCTGGCGGCCGAAATCGTCGATGATGAAGGTGCCGTTGATCGCCTTCATGTGCAGCGGCGCCTCGTAGAAGCCGGCGTCGCTGTAGCTGAGGTCGAGCATCTCCAGCGTGAGTTCGCCGCCGGTCATCACGATCGGGCGGTAGCAGGGCGCGTAGCGCGCGTCCAGTTCCTCGCGCCGCAAGCTGTCGGTGACCCGGTCGCGCGCGACCTCGGACACGCGCTGGCCGTCGGACGACCGCGACCGCGCCGGCTCGAACTCGCGGTGCACCGACGGATCGAACAGTTTGACGATTTGCCCTTCCACTTCAACGGCATGGGGAATGAAGATGATGTTCTGGAACATCTTCGCCACCCGCTCGGCAATGGTGGTCTTGCCGTTGCCGGGACTGCCGTAGAGCAGCATCGAGTGCACCGAGTTGACCGCCGGGCCGAGCTTGCGGATCAGCCATTCCGGCACGACGATGTTGGCGAAGAACTCGCGCACCAGATTGGCGTCGATACGCTCGTTGGACAGCCGCTGCGCGATCACCTGCCGGGTATAGGCCTCGAGCGGTACCGGGGCCGCGCCGATATACTGGCTTTGCGCCAGCGCCTCGGTGGCCCAGTCGCGACCGAGGCGAGTGGTGGCGAAACGCATCTCGCCTCGGCGGATGCCGTCGCTGGACTCCTCGCCCATCGCCTCGATCAGCTTCTGCTCGACCGCGATCTGCAACAGGTCGCGCACCACCGTGTAGGGCAGCTTCATCGTGTTGCGGATGCGCGCGGCGGTGTTGTCGCCGACCACCAGCATCGCCTTCAGCATGAGGCGCAGCAGCGCGGTCTCCGACAGCCCGGTCTCCGCGATCGACTTCGGCGCGATCGGGATCACGTTGAGAGCGGCGTCGAGGACCTCGCGGCTGATCAGGTTCAACGCGATCAGGTTCTCGCCGAGCCGGCCGCCCTGCACGCGCTGGCGCTCGATCGCGCGGTCCACGTCCTGCTGGCTGACGAAGCCGTAGGCGACCAGCGATTCTCCAAGCAGCATGACAGCGCTCCGCGGGCGGCTGTTTCGAGGGGACGGCCCGCAGTCTGCCGGCGAAGGCTTAATGTTTCCTGAGCCGCCGCCGGGCCGGGCGGCGGCGGCGCGTTACTGGAGCTCGTCGCCGCGCAGGCGCAGCGCCCACATCACGCCGACGGTCCCGCCCTTGATCCGTGGCAGCAGCGCCAGCGTCAGGCCGAGCGTCAGCGTCGGCCAGAACAGCATGCTGGCCCACATGTCCGGCTTGAAGTTCTGGTAGACCAGCAACAGCGCGGGCACGACGATGTGGCCGACCAGCAGCACGGTCATGTAGGCCGGGATGTCGTCGGCCCGGATCCGGCCGCAGGGCTCGCCGCACTCGGTGCACTGCGCCGCCACGCGCAGATAGCCGGCGAACAGCCGGCCGCGGCCGCAGGCCGGGCACCGGCGGCGCAGGCCGCGCATCAGGCTGCGCCGCACCGGGCGCGGCGCGTGTGGGGACGAGGCGGGATCGAGGGCCGTCATCGGCGCTGTGTAGCGGCATCCGCGGCGGGCGGCAAGTCCATCGATTTGTTGGGAAATTGATCACGAAATTGTGGTTAAAGAAGTTTAATATCGGTCAGATGAGTATTGCGCAACGCGCGACAAATGGTGATAAATAAACCGTTAAGACATCGTGCGACTTTCCGGTTGCCGTCTTGACACCTGCCAGCCCCGCCGCACGTCCCCCCACACGGCGGCGGGGCACCTCCGGCAGAAATAATATGTATCATCACAACTGGTTAGCGTATGTGTCGACGGACGAGCGGATCCGCGACGTCTGCTGTCGTCGACACGCAATGGCATGTCTGTAGTTTGAATTTACTTGATAGCCGTTCGTTAACCATCGCGATGCCACTGTCCGGCCAGGCGGCGCCCCGGCGGGCGCGAGACGAGTCAGGCACGGTCCGCCACGGCGGCGCCGGAACAGGGATCAGACGACAATGAAGGCCGCACGACACATCGACGACGTCGCACTGCTCCGCCAGTTGGAGCATGAGGCGAGCATGAACTGGGCGCTGGCGCAGCGCGCCGAGCGCGACGGCAACCGCGCGCTGGCGGAGACGCTGTCCGCGGTGGCGGCGGAGGCCGACCGCGCGGCGATGGCGCGGCGCAAGGGTGCGGCGGTCCAGTACTGAATCCGGCCCGGCGGGCCTGCCGTCCGGTCCGCCCGGCTGGGCATGCCCGCCCAGTTTGCTCTTGACACGGACAGGTCGAGCGCGGAAAAAGCCCGCCTGTCGAAAACTCCGGTCCCCGGTAGCTCAGTTGGTAGAGCAGGTGGCTGTTAACCACCTTGTCGGCGGTTCGAGTCCGTCCCGGGGAGCCATCTTGCGCCGCTGACCGCGGGCGCAACATTCCGCGATAATGCATCCGCGAACGCGTCCCGGCGGAGAGGCCGAGCGACGGCGCATGCTTGCTGTGCCCGCGCCGCAGCCGCTATCCTGCAGGCCCGGCGGCAACGGCCGCCCGAGCAAGGCGGAGGGAATGCGCGCGGGCCTGATGATAGCGGTCGCCCTGGCCATTGCGCTGCTGGTATTCGCGCCGATCGCCGCGATCCGCGACGTCGAGGCCGACCTGTCCGGCCGCAGCCAGGGCGCGTTGCGCGGCCAAGGCATCGACTGGGCGGCGGTGGCGATGGACGGGCGGACCGTGGTGCTGTCCGGCGAGGCGCCGGACGAGGCGGAGAGCGCGCGGGCGGCAACGCTGGTTGCGGGGTTGCGCGGCGTCGCCGGCGTCGTCTCCGCCGTCGAGGTCGCCCCCGCCCGCGACTATCCCCTGATGGCGGCGATGCACGACGGCGCGTTGACGCTGCGCGGCGAGGTGCCGGACCAGGACGCGCTTGACGCGCTGTCCGCCCTCGCCCATTCGCTGCCGCGGGTCGAGGACGTCGCGCTGGAACTGACGATCGCCGGCGGTACCGCCCTGCCCGACTGGCGCGACATCGCCCTGCAGCTTGTGGAACAGGGCGCCCAGCTGGTCGACGGCACCGCCGCGTTGACCGCCGACGGCATCGTCCTGGAAGGCCTGGTCGCGGACGCCGCGACCCGCGATTCGATCGGCGCGGCCTTCGCCGACCGCGAAGGCCGGCCCGCCAGCGTGACGCTGGAACTGCTGCAGCCGCAGGACTATGCCCTGGCGATCTCGCGCGCGCCGGACCGGCTGACGCTGACCGGCGTGGTGCCGGACAGGACGACCCGCGCCGAACTGGCGGACCTGGCCCAGCGCCAAGGCACGGCCGTGGTCGATACCGCCGGCCTGACGATCGCGCCCGGGCTGGCGGACCCGGAATGGGCGGTCGTGGCCGCCGCGCTGATCCGCCAGGCCGCGGGCATGCAGGAGGCCGAGATCCGCTATTCCGCCGCCGGCCTCACCGTGTCCGGCACGGTGGCGGATCCGGCGCTTGCCGACGTGGTGCGGTCGGCTCTTGCGTCCGTGCTCGGCCCTGACGCCGGCGTTCCGGTGGAGATCGACATCGCCGTGCTCGGCGGAGCGCCCGTGGCGGCGACGCCGGACGATGCGATCGACGCGGATGCCTGCCAGGCCGCGCTCAACGGGCTGGTCCGCGACGGCAGCGTGCGCTTCGTCAACGGCGGTGCGACCCTGGATCCGGCGAGCACGGCGCTGCTGGAAACGGTGGCGTCGACCATGCTGCGCTGCCCGGACAACGACATCGAGGTCAGCGGCCATACGGACTCGAGCGGAGACGCGGCGGAGAACCTGGCCCTGAGCGAGGCGCGCGCCCGGGCGGTGGTCGATGCGCTGGTCGCGCGCGGCGTGGCCGCCGACCGCCTGATCGCAGCCGGCTACGGCGACCTGGTGCCGATCGCCGACAACGCGACCGAGGCCGGGCGCGCGCGCAACCGGCGGATCGAGTTCATCGTGGAGCCCGGGGAGCGGTAGCGGGGGAACGGCGTTGGTTTATCTGTTCGGTGAGATCCTGGTCTGGCTGATCGCGGCGCTGGTGCTCGGCGCCGCCATCGCCTGGCTTTGGTTGCGGATGACGGCGGGCTCGCGCAGCGAGGCCCAGCTCGCCCCCTGGCGCGGGTCACCGTGCTGGAGCGCGAGCGCGACCAGTTGCGGCGAGCTGGGCGAGGTGCGCGACCGCGCCACCGAGCGCGAGACCCAGCTGATGGTGCTGCGCGAGGACCTGGAGTCGGCGCAGGCGAAGGCCGCGGCGCTGGCGTCGGAGCTGGAACGGGCCCGGGCCGAAGGGCAGCCGGCCCCGTCCGACGTGGTGGTGCAGCAGCTGCGGATCGAATTGGCGGCGACTCGGGAACGGATGGCCGAGCGCGAGCTGCGCGTCTCGGAACTGAGCGCCGAGCTGGCCAACTGCCGCGAAGCATACCGGCACTTGGAAGGGCTGCAACGGGCGCCGGCGGCAGGCCCCCCGGCTGGCGCGGCGGCGTCGGACGCTGCGTCAGCCGAGCCCGACCCGCTGACCCGGATCAAGGGCATCGGCAAGGTGCTGGAAGCGAAGCTGCATGCCCTCGGCATCACCCGCTTCGCGCAGATCGCGGCCTTCAGCCCGGCCGACATCGACCGTGTCAACGACCAGCTCGCCTTCAAGGGGCGGATCGAGCGCGAGGAATGGGTCGAGCAGGCCAAGGCGCTGGCGGCAGCCCGCGACGCCGACGGCTGAGCGGGGCCGGCGCGCCGGCCGCGGCTAGAACGCCTGGGCCAGCTCGCCGCCGGTCCACAGCCCGCGGGCCAGCGCCCCGTCCGGCATCTGCGCCACGCCATAGCCGTCGGGCACGTTGCCGTGCCAGGTGCCGGCAATCTTGCGGCCCTCGTAGTCGCTGCTGATGGCATAGCCCTCGACGGCGCCGCCGGCCCATTGGCCGGCGATCTCGCCGCCGGAGGCGAACTGGTAGACGCCGAAGCCGTGCGGCAGGCCGTCCAGCAGGGTGCCGAAATAGCTGTCACCGCTGGCGAAGGTCCACACCCCCATCACCGCGCGCCCGTTCTGGAACTCGCCGGCAAAGACGTCGCCGGCCGACAGGCCCAGCACGCCGTAGGAGACGCCCTGCCCGGCCAGCGGCTCGCCGGTATAGGCGCCATCGGAGAAGTTGCCGGTGATGGCGCCGCCGCCGGCGGCGAACTCCATTGCCCGCTGCCGGGCCGCGCGTGCCTCGGTCGCGACCTCGAAGGCCCGCTGTGCCGCCTGGTCGGCGGCGGCGACCGAAAGCCCGAGCCACTGCTCGTCGGTGAGGTAGCCGGTGGCCGACGCCGCGACGCGCAGCTGGAACCGGCGAATCGCCTCGCGCGTGCCCGGCCCGAACATGCCGTCGATGTCGCCGTAGTAGAGGTCGACCAGCTTCAGCGCCTGCTGCACGCGCTGCCGGTCGAGGACCGGCAGCGTCTGCTCGCGCTCGATCAGCTGGTCCGAGGTCAGCGCCCGGCTCTGGCTCTGGCCGGTGCCCGTCGCTGTCGGCGCGCCGGCGACGCCCAGGTCGCGCAACTGCAGCAGCGCCAGCATAGCGAAGCGGCCGTCGGGGAAGCGCTCGAGATAGTGCCGCAGGGCGTCGGCGCGCGGGGCCGGATCGCCGATCTGCTGGATCGACTGCCAGGCCAGCACGTCGGAGGTCGAGGCGTCCGGCGGCGCATTCGGCGGGGTCAGGAAGAACTCGTCCTCCAGCGTGCCTGACACCCACGGGATCTGCACGCCGCCGGTCGATTCCCGTACCAGCCGGCGCACCTTGCGGAACACCAGGCCGATCTCCAGCCCTGGCTCGCGGATCACCTGCAGCAGCGCCTGCGAATAGGGGCTGTGCACGCCGTTGCCGTCGTCGGCGACCGCGCCGGGCGCGGTGGCATAGGCGATCAGCGTCTGCGCCGAGCCGGCGTCCATGACGGCGAGGCCGCGGTCGGCGCGGTTCTCCAGCTCCGGGAACGGATTGTCGCGGCAGGCGTCCAGCACCATGACGCTCAGCCGCGCGCCTGACGCCTCCATGATGCCGAGGATGTCGCTGGCATTCACCGCCTCCAGGTCCGGGTCGCTGTCGCCGGTCAGCCGGGCGTCGGTCGGAATGACGTAGTTGCTGCCGTCGACCTGCACGCCGTGGCCGGCATAGTAGAACAGCGCCAGGCTGCCCGGGGTCAGCGCCGCGCTGAACTCGCGCAGCGCATCGAAGATGCCCTCGCGGTCGACGTCCAGCCGCTCGATCACCGCGAAGTCCAGCGAACGCAGGGCGCCGGAAATCGACACCGCGTCGTTGCGCGGGTTGTTCAGCGCCCCGGCATTCTCATACGCCCCGTTGCCGATGACCAGCGCCACGCGCGGGCCGTCGAACACCTGGGCATCGGCGCTGCCGAGCCACATGCCGACGGCCATGGCCAGCGCGCCGGCGCCACGGCGTACGATGTCCAAAGCGAGTGAGATGGGGACCGCTCCATGAGATGATTCGCGGCAGAAACATTAGTGGAATCGCCTGCCAGCGAACAGCGCGAATGGGGCGTCACCGGGTCACGCGACAGTGAGTGCGGCCGCGCGGCGCCAGCGCCTCGCGGTGGCGGCGCGCCGGCTCGGCGGCCCATGCCGGACGCGGGCGGCGTCAGGCGCCGAATGTCAGCGGCCCGGTCGGCAGCGGCTCGCCGGTCGCCTGCGCCAGTACGGTCCAGTGCATGGTCTCGTCGGCGGCGAGGCGTGCGGCGACCTTGGCCAGCTCGCGGTCGCCCAGGCTGGGGATCGCGCCCAGATAGGCGTTGGCCGCCTGCAGCTCCAGCGTGCGTGCGAAGGCGAGCACGTCGTTCTGGCTCGCCAGCGATGCAACGTTCAGCGAGGCGGCGTAGTCGGCCATCGCCTTGGCCTCGACCGGGACCGCGCCGAGGCCGGCGACGGTCGCCGCCAGCGCATCGCGATGACCCTGGTGGTGACCCTGGAACAGGCTCGCCACCGCCTGCGCTTCCGGCCGCAGGACACCGGAGTCGAGGGCGAACTGATATGCCGCCACCGCCTCGTGCTCCAGGCCGAGCGCGAAATTCAGCGTCGCACTGTCGGTCTCGGCATCCACCGCCGCGCCGGCGGCCGGCGTCGCCGACCGCCCGCTCTGGCAGGCGGCGAGCAGGCTGACGGCGCCGGCGGTCAGGGTCAGCGTACCGATGCCGCCCAATAACGTGCGGCGGCCGGTCGAGATGGTTTCGTCATCGCGGTTCATGGTGTGTTTCCTCGCTCGGCCTGCCGGTGCCTGCCTGGCGCAGGCGCTTGCAGCAACCGGGACCCGGCAAGCCCGAAATGCACCCGATCACTGGGATACGCAGGCCGCGCGCCGGCAGATCGCGCGACACCGCGCCGGCAACCGCCACGCGCCGCCCCGCCACCGATCAGATCGCAGAAACCTGTCGTATCGCTCTGCAAATCAACAAGAATATGCGGTCTGGCGTTGTCGGCGCGTGCTGTGATGTCGCTCACAGCGCCGCGGCGCGCATGAACGCCTGGCAGTCGCTGTAGCCCTTTTCCCAGCCGGCGCCGTAGTCGCCGCCGAACACGCCGCCCAGCACGCCGCCGCGTTGGTAGTCGAACGCCTCCAGGCCCAGATCGGCATAGCCGCTGTCGCAGCCGTCGGAATAGCCTTCGCCATAGGGCGTCAGCACGCCGAGCTGGGGCGGGCTGTCGCAGCCGGCGAGGCCGAAGCCCGCGGCGGCGGCGACCAGGGCGAGGCGAAGTCGCGCGATCATGCTCACTCCTTCGGCGGAATCACGCCCATGCGCAGGATGATGTTGCCATAGAGCCTGGATTCGCCGGTCGCCACCACCGCGAAGCACGCCCTGGTCTGCTCGTAGAAGGCGAAGCGCTCCAGCGAGCCGAGGGAAAAGCGGCCCTTGCCTTCCGCGCGATCGATGCAGTCCTGGAACTCGGTGCAGATCGGCGGCACGGCGCTGGGGTCGTCGACCACTTCCATCCGCCAGGCCGCGGTTTCGACGAAGGTGTCGAGCGGCATCACCGACAGCACGGCGTCGAGCACGCGCGTGGCGCTGTGGCCGTCCATTCGGATCAGACGCCTGCCCATGGTGGCCGCCGGGAAGTTTCCGTCGACGATGGCGATGTCGTCGCCATGGCCCATGGCGCGCAGGGTGTGGAGCAGGTCCGCATTCAGCAGCGGATCGAGTCCCTTCAGCATGCCTTCCCCTTCAGCATGGTCGCCCCCTTCAGCGTGGTCGCTGTCATTGCCGCAGTGGCTGGCCGCGCCGGTTCGCCCGGCTGTCGCAGCCCGAGAATGGTGATGGGAGTTGACCACAGCGGCCCGGCAATGCAAGCACAAAGCGGCTCCGAGGCCGCCGTCCTGCGGCTCGCCGGCCGGGGAACGAGCGCATGACCACGCCTGCTTCCGGCGACGCCTGCGTCGCCGCCATCGATATCGGCACCGCCAGCGTACGGTCGGCCATCGTCACCGCGGACGGCACGATCCTGGCGCGCGCGACGGCCGACATCGCCGTCAACCGGCCGGAAAAGGACCATCGCGAGCAGTCGTCGGACGAGATCTGGGCGGCAATCTGCACCACGATGCGCCGCGCGGTCGCCGAAGCCGGCATCGCGCCCGCCGCGGTGCGCGGGCTCAGCGTCGACACCACCTCCTGCACGCTGGTATTCCTCGACGGCGGTTTCGCGCCGGTGTGCATTTCCGGCGACGGCGATCCGCGCTGGAACGTGATCCAGTGGGCCGACCACCGGGCCGTCGCCGAGGCCGAGGAATGCACGGCCACCGGCCATCGCATGCTGCGCCATGTCGGCGGCGTGATGTCGCCGGAGATGCAGGTGCCGAAATGCCTGTGGGTGAAGCGGCAGCGGCCGCAGGCCTGGGCGCGCACCGCCCATGTCTTCGACCTGGCCGACTTCGTCACCTGGAAGTGCACCGGCGACGCCGCCCGCTCCGCCTGCACCCTGACCTGCAAATGGGGCTATCTCGGCCACGAGGACGCACCCTGGCCCGACGATTTCCTGGCTGCGGTCGGGCTGGAAGACGGCCGCGCCCGCACCGGCGTGCCGGCGCGGGCCACCCCGGTCGGCCGGCCGATCGGCAGGCTGAGCGCCGCGGCGGCCGAAGCGCTCGGTCTCGGCCGCGACTGCGTCGTCGCGGCCGGGCTGATCGACGCCCATGCCGGCGTGCTCGGCGTGCTCGGCGCCGCCATCGGTGCCGCCGACGGCGGCCCGGTCGACGACCGCATCGGCCTGATCGCCGGCACCTCGACCTGCCACATGGCGCTGTCGCCGGAGCCGCGTTTCATTCCGGGGGTCTGGGGCCCCTATCTCGGCGCCGTGGTGCCGGGCATGTGGGTGAACGAGGGCGGGCAGAGCGCCACCGGCGCGCTGCTCGATCACGTCATCCAGCTGCACGGCGGCACGCCGACGCCTGCGGCGCACCGGGCGCTGATCGAGCGGGTGGCGGCGCTGCGCCGGGCCGACGGATTCGGGCTCGACCCGGAGCTGATGGTGCTGCCGGACTTCCACGGCAACCGCTCGCCGCTGGCCGACGCCCACGCCCGCGGCGTGGTTAGCGGTCTGACCATGGATGCGTCGGACGACGCGCTCGCCCGGCTCTATTTCGCCACTTGCCTCGCCATCGTCTACGGCACCCGCCACATCATCGATGCGATGAACGCCCAGGGCTTTCGCATCGACCACCTGCACCTGACCGGCGGCCATGCCCGCAACCCGCTGCTGGTCGAGCTCTACGCCAGCGCCACCGGCTGCACGGTGGTGCTGCCCGAGCAGGAGGACGGGGTGCTGCTCGGCGCCGCCATCCTGGCGGCCAGCGGCTGCGGCCTGCACCAGTCGCCCGCCGCGGCGGCCCGGGCGATGGTGCGCACCGCCAGCAGCCGCTGGCGGTCGACCAGGTCGCGCACTTCGATCGGCGCTACCAGGCCTTCCTGCGCATGCACGAGCACCGGCGCGAGCTGGCCGCGATCGTCGCCGGTTGAGCGCGGGCCTCAGGCCGGCCGCTTCAGCAGCACGAAGGCGTCGCTGGCGCTCTGCCAGCCCTGCTTCACCATCGGCCGCCGCGCCGCCTCGACATAGCCGCGCCGGCCGTAGAGCCGCTGGGCGCCGTCGTTGCGGTCGGCAACGATGATGTTGAGGTGCCGGCAAGCCTGCGCGCCGCCGCGATCGCCTCGGCCAGGTCGAGCAGCCGGTTGCCCCAGCCCTTGCCGCGATGCGCCGGAAATGTCGCCAGCACGTTGACGTACCAGGTGGCGGGCGCGAGTGTTCTCCAGCTCCTGCAGCGGGCGGAACATCGCCGGCATGTCGTCGGGATCGGCGGCGGCACCGCCGCGATCGCATAACCGGTCAGGCCGGCGACCACGCCACTTACCTCGTCGACGACGTAGATCTCGTCGCGCCACTTTCGCTTCGGCGGCGCCGGCCGACCGCCTCGGCATCCTCGCCCGGTTGCGCCATCTGCACCACAGGTAGTGCGGCATGCCCTCGCCGGCGAGGTTGACCCCGCTCGTTGTGGGCCGCCGCGTCGCCCGGCTCGGCGCGGCGGATCGGCGATTCCACGGTTCACGTCCACGGTGTCATCCGGCAGGCGGGATGCGGTCACGCACACGGACGTGGCGACCGCAGGGCGCGGCCTGGCCGCCCGGGCCACCGCCCTCGCTGCCGCCACCTTCTCGCCACCGCCCTCGCCGCCGCCATCGTCTCCACCCGTGCTCTCGCCGTCGTCGCCGCCGCGCTGTCCGCGCTGTCGCCGCCTTCACCGCCCTCGCTGTCGATGGCGACGGTCGCCGCAGGCACGCGGTGCCATGATATCGGCGATTGTATCGTTGATGGTACCGGCAATCACCAGCGTGACGACCATCAGAGGAAGAACGCTTCGTTCCGAGCAGCGTCCTCGCGGCGCCGCCGATGACGACCGCGCCGGCCGGCTCTGATGGCGTCGGCGCTGGTCTCGACCTCCTCCTCGCCCGGTCTCCGTGCGAACGGTACCGCGAACCTCGCACGCCGGTCGGTGACCGCCGAAATGCCGGCGCTCAGCCCTGCGATCCGCAGCGGCACGCGCTCGCCATTGGCGAGAAGGCCCATCACCGCGTCGAGGTCGCCGCTCTGCGGGTCAGGCGCAGCCCGGCGCGGACCTGGTCGCCGCGCTTCAGCACCGCGGCAGCCGGCCTGCGGCCCGTTGGCGAAGGCTCGATCAGCCACCGCTGCGATCCGTGGCGAAGCGGAACACCGCATAGGGCACCCGGCCCTGGGCGACGGCCGGTATGTAGGCAGGATGGCCAGCGCCGCGAGCGACGCCGAAAAGCCCGCTGATCTATTGAACAACTCCTTGATTGTCTTGTTTGATTTATCTCAGGCGGGTCTGGACGACTGGGTGACTGTTTCATCGAACCGGCGGTCCGGCAACTCGTACGATCCTGTGGACCGATTTCATGTGCGGTGCGCCGAGCCCTCACCTTCGCCTATGCGCGCGCCGCCGGACCGCCAGCCGGCCGTCCGAATGCAGTACTGCTCAACAAGAATGTTGTTTGTGTTTTTTCACAATCACTGTCGTGACTCATTGTTGACTTCGATGCCCTGTGGGCATCACCTCACCTGCGCTGGCTGCGCGCCTGCTCCAGGAGCCTGATACCGGGCTGCGGCCTGTCTCCACCGCGACAGGCGGCCGCGCAGCGTAAACGCGAGGGAAACCGATGAGCGATCTCGTCGACGAAGTACTGATGCCAACGCACGCTATGCGGCGACGTTCGGCGACAAGGGCGCGGGCGGGCTGCTGCCGGCGTGGCGGTTCGCGCATCCTGACCTGCATGGACGCCCGGCTGGACCCGGCCAAGTTCGCCGGCCTGGCCGAGGGCGAGACGCACATGGGGATCCGCAACGCTGGCGGCCGCGCCAGCGACGACGCCATCCGCTCGCTGGTGATCTCGTACAAGCTGCTCGGCACCCGCGAGTGGTTCGTCGTCCACCACAGCGACTGCGGGATGGAGACCTTCACCGACGAGAT
Source organism: Alphaproteobacteria bacterium (assembly GCA_041396705.1). NCBI lineage: Bacteria > Pseudomonadati > Pseudomonadota > Alphaproteobacteria > Alphaproteobacteria bacterium. The sequence continues at coordinate 314,124 of JAWKYB010000003.1, read as the reverse complement.
CATGCGCGGGCCGCTGGCCAGCAGCCCGAGACCACATCGACGCCTGGCTGGCACGACACCGGCAAGGGCCCCGGCTCGCACGAGGCGGCCTATGTCGACTGGCTGACGATCGGGGACCAGGCCGAAAGCGTGGTCGCCGACGTGGCGCGCATCCGCAACCACCCGCTGGTGCCGCGGTCGATCCCCGTCTACGGCTACATCTACGACGTGCGCTCCGGCCGGCTGGTCGAGGTGCCGGCCGCGACGGCGGCGGGCAAGGCGGGCTGAAGCGCGCGGGGCCGGCGGCGGCCGGCGCGGTCAGGCGCCGACCCGGAACCAGGTCGCCATGCCGCCGGCCTGATGCTCCAGCATGTGGCAGTGGATCATCCACTGGCCTGGGTTGTCGGCGACGAGGCCGACGCGTGCGCTCTGCCCCGCTTCGATCAGCACCGTGTCGCGCCAGGCGTCGCTGCCGCCCATGTCGCTGCCGGCCAGCACGCGCATGTGGTGACCGTGCAGGTGCATGGCGTGCGGCCAGACCGTGTCGTTGACCATCTCGATCACGACATGGCGGCCGCGCGGCACGTCGAACAGCGGCCGGCCGGGCATGCCGGCGATCCCGTTCAGCGCCCAGACCAGGCCGCTGCCGTCGTTGCCCATCATGCTCATGTGTCCGCCGGGGTGCGTGCCGTCGGGCATGTGGCCCATCGCCCCGCCCTGGATCGCCAGCGGCACGACCAGGGCCGCGGACGGATCGGGTGCGGCCAGCTGGCCGTTGACGGCAAGGGCGAGCGGCGCGTCGAGCGGGTGGTCGCGCACGGCAGTGCCGGCCTCGTAGTCGAACCAGGCCGCCGGATGGCGCTGGTCGCCGACCCGGACCTCGAGCGGAACCGACGCGCCGGGCGCGAGCGCCATGTCGACCATCAGGTCGGCGCGCTGGCCGGGGGCGAGCGCCAGCGTTCCGCCGGCCGGGCGCGGCGTCACCGGCTGGCCGTCGACGGCGATCAGGACCGGGCTGTGGTCGGCCAGCGCGAGTTCCAGCACCCGGGCGTTGGCGGTATTGACCAGCCGCAGGCGGACCCGTTCGCCCGACCGCACGGCGACGCGGGCCTCGTTGCGGCCGTTGGCGGTGAGGAGGTTGCCCAGCCGGCCGGCGTGGCTCCAGTCCATCATCGAGCCGAAGCTGGCTTCGTCGATCTGCAGGTCCTGGCCGACCCGCCAGTCGTCCAGCACCAGCAGGACGTCGCGGTCGGCCTGCGGCGGCTCGGTCTCGTCGACGATCAGCACGCCGTACAGCCCGCGCGCCACCTGTTCCCACGACCGGTTGTGCGGGTGGTACCAGAAGGTGCCGGCGTCCGGCACCGTGAAGCGGTAGTCGAAGCCCTCGCCGGGGGGAACCGCGTCCTGGGTCATTCCGGCGACGCCGTCCATCCGGTTGTCGATGCGGATGCCGTGCCAGTGGATCGTGGTCGGCTGGTCGAGCCCGTTCTCCAGCCGCACGGCCAGCGTCTCGCCCTGGCGCAGGCGCAGCAGCGGTCCCGGCACGGTGCCGCCATAGCCCCAGATCGCCGTCGCCGGCGCGTCGGCAACCATCGACAGCAGCCCCGGCGCGGGCCGCAGCACCAGCGGCGCGGGCTCCGCGGCCCGGACGCGACCGACGCGCGCCGCGCCGAGCGCGATCGGCGGCGCCGCCGACGCCGAGCAACGCCCGCCTGGAGAGGGACGGCGACCGAACGGACATGATGCCTCGGACCTTGGTTGCGACGCGGCCACGCATCACAGTTAGGCCAGCCGCGCGGCGGCAGGAGGCGACCGAACGACGCTCCAGCGCTGTAGGGTTCGGCGCCTGCCTCAGCCGCCGGCCGGGCTGACCAGGGCCGGCGGCAGGGAGTCGAAGGCGACCTCGGCCCGGTCGGCGGCGACGCTGTCCTCGCCGACGATGCGCAGCGCATAGCGGTCGCTGTCGACCAGCGGCGCCGGCCCGAAATACTCGACCATGACCGTCAGCTTGTTGCCGTCGGGGCTGCCGACCGCATGGACGATGAACGGCGCGGCGCGGCCGTCCGGGCCGAGGATCTCGACCTCGTGCACGGCCAGGCTCGGCGCCCGTACCGAGCGCGCGTTGGCCGTCGCCGAACGGTCGGCACGCCCGAATTCGAGCGTCAGCCGCCAGCTGTTCTGCGTGGTCGGGGCGGTCGATACCGCATTCAGGGCCAGGGCGGCGGTGTCGTCCTGGGCGGTGGCGATCGGCGGCACCGCCGTCGTTGCGACGGCCAGGGACAGCAGGGCGGATGCGATGAGACGTCTGGTCATTGCGGACTTCGGGGACTGCGAACGGGGACGGCTGCGGCGGCAATCGGCCGCTTCCGGGCAATTCTGTGGCGATCGACGGATCGCGGGCGATCGGTGGGGGTCATGCGCGACCCCGGATATCATGCGGCGCGGTCGGGGAAAAGCGCGGCCAGGCCATCCGCGGTCGCGGGGCAGATGCCGCGCTCGGTGATCAGGCCGGTGACCAGGCGCCGGCGTGACGTCGAAGGCATAGTTGGCGACCGGGCTGCCGTCCGGTGGCAGGCCTGGACGGTGACGATGCGGCCGTCGTCGGCGCGTCCGCTGATCCGCGCCACCTCGTCGCCGGACCGCTGCTCGATCGGCACCTCGGCGAGCCCGTCGCGGATGGTCCAGTCGATGGTCGGCGACGGCAGCGCCACGTAGAACGGCACGGCGTTGTCGCGGGCGGCCAGCGCCTTCAGATAGGTGCCGATCTTGTTGCAGACGTCGCCGGTTCGCGTGGTGCGGTCGGTGCCGACGATGCACAGGTCGACCATGCCGTGCTGCATCAGATGGCCGCCGGTGTTGTCGGCGATCACGGTGTGGGCGACGCCGTGATGGCCGAGTTCGTAGGCGGTCAGCGAGGCGCCCTGGTTGCGCGGGCGGGTCTCGTCGACCCAGACATGGACGGGAATGCCGCGGTCGTGCGCCTTGTAGATCGGCGCGGTGGCCGTGCCCCAGTCGACGGTGGCGAGCCAGCCGGCGTTGCAGTGGGTCAGGACGTTGACCGGCCGGCCGGCCGGCCTGCGTGCGGCGGCCTGGCGGATCAGGTCGAGCCCGTGGTCGCCGATCGCGGCGTTGATCGCCACATCCTCGTCGCAGATCGCCGCGGCGCGGCGATAGGCGGCGGCCGCGCGGCCGTCCGGCGGGGTGTCGGCCAGCAGGCCGCGCATGTCGTCCAGCGCCCAGCGCAGGTTGACGGCGGTCGGCCGGGTGGCGAGCAGCGTGTCGTATGCGCCGGCGAGCGCGGCGTCGGACGCGTTCGCCCGCATGGCGAGCGCCAGGCCGTAGGCGGCGGTGGCGCCGATCAGCGGCGCGCCGCGGACCAGCATGGCACGGATGGCGTGGGCGGCCTGGTCGAGGTCGCTGAGGGTCTCGCGGACCAGCGCGTGCGGCAGGCGGGTCTGGTCGATGATGCCGACGGACCAGCCGTCGTCGTTGACCCAGATGGTGCGGGTGGCGGTGCCGTCGATCTTCATGGTCTGCCGTCTGTGGGTGCGGTCGCGATTCGCGGCCACCCTGCCGGGATTTGCTGCGGGGGGCAATCCGCCGGCGTTTCACGTGGAACATAACGGAAACTTGCGATTGACCGCGGACAGCACCCGATATAGAACAAAAAGGGAATATGGAGAACGCACCCAGACATGTCGCCCTGGCCGAGCTGCGCGCGCGCATCGCCCGGATCGAGGGGCCGGAGGCCGCGGCGAACGGAGGCGGCACACTGCGCCTGGGCGTGGCCGGGATCGATCGCCGCCTGCCCGGCGGCGGCCTGCAGTTCGGCTGCCTGCACGAGGTGGTCGGCCCGGTCGAGGGCGCCGGCACGGGCTTCGTCGTCCACCTGCTGCGCCGGCTGGTCGCCGGCGAGGCGGCGGCCGGCCGCGGCGACCGGCCGGGCGACGGCGGGCCCGTGTTCTGGTGCGCGCCCGAGCCGGGGCTGCATGCGCCGGGCCTTGCCGGCCGGGGGCTCGACATCGACCGGCTGATCCTGGTCGAGGCGCCGCGGCGCGAGGACCGGCTGTGGGCGATGGAGGAATGCCTGCGCTGCCGCGGCGTCGCGGCGGTGGTCGGCGAGTTCCGGGTGCGCGACGGCATCGACCTGACCGCCAGCCGCCGGCTGCAGCTCGCCGCCGGCCAGGGCGGCGCCATCGCCCTGCTGCTGCGCCCGCCCCCGCCCCGGCCCCCATCCCGGCCCCCATCCCGGCAAGGCATGGCCGCGGCGGACGACGATGACGCGGCGCCGGTTTCCGCTCTCGGCGCCAGCGCGGCGGTGACGCGCTGGCGGGTGCGGCCGGCCCCTCCCCCCGGTGACGATGCCGGCTTCGACGCCGAAAAGGGGGCCAGGGCCGGCATCGGGAGCGACGACGATGGGGGCGATGACGGTGGGGGCGATGACATGGGCCGGCGTTCGCGCTGGCGGCTGGCGCTGACCCGCAGCCGCAGCGGTGCCTGCCGCCAGTGGACGGTGGAGGTGGATCATGCGACGGGTGATCTCGCTGTGGTTGCCCCGCTTCGCGACGGAGCTGGCGCAGCGCTCCCCTGCGGATGGGAGAAGCGGCGGGGGCCTACCCTGCGAAGCGCCGCAGCCGGCTGAGGGCCGCGGCCCGGGCGCGGAACGGCCGGCACCCCCGGCCTCAACCGCCGCCGCGGTCCAACAGGCACAGACGGGACATCCCTCCTCCCCCGGCGCGGGGGAGCATCGAGGAGGGGGGGTGACGCAGGCCGGTGCCGCCCGGCGCGGCGCGCAGGCAGGCGGCCTCTTGACCGGGACGAGGGCGCCTTCCGGCGCCGATGCCGGGCCCCCTCCCCACCCTCCCCCGTCCCGAGGAAGGGATTCGCGTCGTGCGCCCCCCGCTGCCGCGGCCCATCCGACGGCTCGTGTGGGCTCCGCCGCCACCCATCCGCCCGCCAAACCGGCCGCGCGCGCGGATGGCGGCGCCGGCGCGGCGTCCCACCCTGCGGCGCCGCTGGTTCTGGTCGCCGACCGGGGCAACCGGCGGCTGGTCCATGCGGCCGATGCGCGGGCGCTGGCCGAGGGCGTGGTGCCGGGGATGAGCCTGAGCGACGCCCGCGCGGTGGAGCCGGGGCTGGCGGTCCGTCAGGCCGACCCGGTGCTGGAGGCGCGCGCCCGCCGCCGGCTCGTCCGCTGGTGCTCGCGCTTCACCCCGCTGGTCGCCGACGGCGGGGCCGAGCCCGGCGGCGCGGCCGGGATCTGGCTCGACGTCACCGGCTGCGGCCACCTGTTCGGCGGCGACCGGGTACTGCTGCGCCGGCTGCTGGCGGCGCTGGCCGATCTCGGCTTCACGGCGCGCGCCGCGCTGGCGGCGACGCCGGGCGCGGCCTGGGCGCTCGCCCGCTATGGCGATCCGGCCGGCCAGCCCTTCTGCCTCGGCGCGCAGGACGATCCCGGCGCGGCGCTGGCACCGCTGCCGGTGGCGGCGCTGCGGCTGGCGCCGGAGCAGGCCGCCGATCTCGCCCGGCTCGGCCTGCGCCGGATCGGCGAACTGGCGGCCGTGCCGCGCGCCGCGCTGGCGCATCGCTTCGAGGGCCTGCTGCTGCGCCGGCTCGACCAGGCGCTGGGCCGGCTCGACGAGCCGGTCTCGCCGGCCCTGCCCGCACCGGCGCACAGCGTGCGGCTGGCGCTGGCCGAGCCGATCGGCCATGCCGAGGCGATCGCCGGCGGGCTCGAACACCTGCTCGCCGGTCTCGCCCGCAAGCTGGAGCGAGCCGGGCTCGGCGCACGCCAGCTGCTGTTCCAGGCCTACGGCGTCGACGGCCACGTCTCCGCGGTCCGGGTCGGCGCCGGCCGGCCGACCCGCGACCCGGCCCACTGGATGCGGCTGTTCCGCGACCGGCTGGAGCGGATCGACCCCGGCTTCGGGCTGGACGCCCTGCGCCTGTCGGCGCTGGCGGTGGAACCCTTCGTGGTGCGGCAGGCGGGGCTCGGCGGCAGCCTCGGCCCGGCCCTGCTGGCCGGCGCGCGCGCCGGCTTCGACCCCGCGGTGGAGGCGCTGGTCGACCGGCTGGCCAACCGGCTGGGCGGGGAGCGCGTGTTCCGCTGGGTGCCGCGCGAGAGCCACTGGCCCGAGCGGGCGGCCGCGCGCCGGCCGGCGGCGGCGATCCCGGCACGGCCGAGCGCCTGGCCGGCGATGGCGGCCCTGCGCGCCTCGCGCCCGCTCCGCCTGCTGCGCCGGCCCGAGCCCGTCGCGGCGCTGGCGCCGAGCCCGGCCGACCCGCCGGTCCGCCTGTCCTGGCGCCGGCAGAGCCTGGCGGTGGTCCGTGCCGAGGGGCCGGAACGGATCGTGCCCGAGTGGTGGCGCGCGCCGCTGGAGCCGGGCGAGGACGCCGTGCGCGACTACTACCGGGTCGAGCTCGCCGACGGCCGCCGGCTCTGGCTCGCCCGCGCCCCCTCGCCGACCGCGCCGGAGACCCGCTGGTATGTCCACGGCGTCTTCGACTAGGCCGCCCGGCGCCGCAGCCCGGATGGAGCGCAGCGCAATCCGGGAACGGAGAGCGCTTACGGGGATGACGCGGATTTCGCGCCGCTCCATCCCGGCTGCGCATCCCCGCAGCGCCGCAGGCTGTTCCCCGTTGGCCGGAAGACGACCATGACCGCCTATGCCGAGCTGCAGGTCACCACCAACTTCACCTTCCTGCGCGGGGCGTCGCACGCGCATGAGCTGGTGGAGACCGCGGCGGCGCTGGGGCTGGCGGCGATCGCCGTCACCGACCGCAACACGCTGGCCGGCGCGGTGCGCATGCACACGGCGGCCAAGGCGGCCGGCATCCGGCTGGTGGTCGGCGCGCGGCTGGACTTCACCTGCGGCAATGCCGTGCTCGCCTACCCCACCGACAAGTCGGCCTATGCCCGGCTATCGCGCCTGATCACGCTGGGCCGCCGCCGCGCGCCGAAGGGCGAATGCCACCTGACGCCGACCGACCTGGCCGAGCACGGCGAGGGGCTGGAGATCGTGCTGCTGCTGCCGGAAGCGGTGGACGCGGCCTGGCGCGACCATGCCGCCGGACTCGCCCGCGCCTTCGGCCGCCGCTGCCACCTCGCCGCCCAGGCGCACATGACGGGCCGCGACGCCGGCCGGCTGGCGCGCATGGCGGCGCTGGCCGACGCGCTCGACGTGCCGCTGGTCGCCACCAACGACGTGCTCTACCACCGGCCCGAGCGCAAGGCGCTGGCCGATGCGCTGACCTGCATCCGCGAGAAATGCACCGTCGACGACGCCGGCTGGCGGCTGGAGGCCAATGCCGAGCGCTACCTGAAGGCCGGCGAGGCGATGGCCGACCTGTTTGCGCGCTACCCCGAGGCCCTGGCCAACGCCTGCGCGCTGGCCGGGCGCTGCCGGTTCAGCCTGGACGAGCTGCGCTACGAATACCCGCACGAGGTGATGGCCGGCCATCCCACCCCGCAGGCGGCGCTGGAGGCGCTGACCGCGCAGGGCGCCGCCTGGCGCTTCCCGCGCGGCGTGCCCGACAAGGTGCGCGCCCAGCTCGACCACGAGCTGGCGCTGATCGGCCAGCTCAACTACGCCGCCTATTTCCTGACCGTCTACGACATCGTCCGCTTCGCCCGCGAACAGAACATCCTGTGCCAGGGCCGCGGCTCCGCCGCCAACTCGGCGGTGTGCTACTGCCTCGGCATCACCGCGGTCGACCCGACCGCGGTCGACCTGCTGTTCGAACGCTTCATCTCCGCCGCCCGCAACGAGCCGCCGGACATCGACGTCGACTTCGAGCACGAGCGGCGCGAGGAGGTGATCCAGTACATCTACGCCAAATACGGCCGCCACCGCGCCGGGCTGACCGCCACCGTGATCAGCTATCGCGCGCGCAGCGCGGTGCGCGAGATCGGCAAGGCGATGGGGCTTTCCGAGGATGCGGTCTCGGCGCTGGCCGGCCAGATCTGGGGCTGGAGCTCGGAGGGGGTCGAGGAGGAGCGGGTGCGCGAGGCCGGCCTCGACCCCGGCGCGCCGCGGGTGGCGATGACCCTGGAGCTGACCGGCCAGCTGATCGGCTTCCCCCGCCATCTCAGCCAGCATGTCGGCGGCTTCATCATCGCCCGCGACCGGCTCGACGACATCGTGCCGATCGAGAATGCGGCGATGGACGACCGCACCGTCGTCGAGTGGGACAAGGACGACATCGACGCGCTCGGCATCCTCAAGGTCGACGTGCTGGCGCTGGGCATGCTGACCTGCCTGCGCAAGGGCTTCGCCCTGCTCGCCGACCACCACGGCGTCGCCATCCCGGACATCGCCGCGGTGCCGACCGAGGACCCCCGCGTCTACGACATGCTGTGCGCGGGCGACAGCATCGGCGTGTTCCAGGTCGAAAGCCGGGCGCAGATGAACTTCCTGCCGCGGATGAAGCCGCGCACCTTCTACGACCTGGTGATCGAGGTGGCGATCATCCGGCCCGGGCCGATCCAGGGCGACATGGTCCACCCCTATCTGCGCCGCCGCAACGGCGAGGAGACGGTGACCTACCCCTCGGCGGCGCTGGAGGCGGTGCTGGGCAAGACGCTGGGCGTGCCGCTGTTCCAGGAGCAGGCGATGAAGATCGCCATCGTCGGCGCCGGCTTCACGCCGGAGGAGGCCGACCAGCTGCGGCGCGCGATGGCCACCTTCCGCAAGACCGGCACCATCCACCACTTCTACCGCAAGATGACCGAAGGCATGATCGCCAACGGCTACGACGCCGATTTCGCCGAGCGTTGCTTCCGCCAGATCGAGGGCTTCGGCGAGTACGGCTTCCCGGAGAGCCACGCGGCCAGCTTCGCCCTGCTCGCCTATGTGTCGTCGTGGCTGAAATGCTACTACCCGGCCGCCTTCGCCTGCGCGCTGCTGAACAGCCAGCCGATGGGTTTCTACGCCCCGGCCCAGATCGTGCGCGATGCCGCCAACCACGGCGTCGAGGTGCTGCCGGCCGACGTCAACATGTCGCGCTGGGACTACACGCTGGAGCACGGCGCCGGCGGCGCGATGGCGCTGCGGATCGGGCTGCGCCAGATCAAGGGGCTGCGCGAGGACGAGGTGGAGCGCCTGGTCGCCGTCCGCGGCAACGGCTATCCGGACCCGGCGGCGCTGTGGCGGCGTGCCGCCCTGCAGCCGCGCAGCCTGGCCATCCTCGCCCGTGCCGACGCCTGTCGCTCGATGGGGCTCTCGCGACGGCAGGCGCTGTGGGCCGTGCGCGGGCTCGGCCAGGCCAGGGAGGCGCCGCTGCCGCTGTTCGCCCATGCCGAGGCGCCGGAGCGCGGGGCGGAACCGGCGACGCCGCTGCCGGAGATGCCGCTGGGCGAGGAGGTGGTTGAGGACTACACCGCGCTGAGGATGACCCTGCGCGACCATCCGCTGAAGTTGCTGCGCGGCGAGATGGCCGCGGCCGGGGTGACGCCCAATGCCGAGCTGCTGCACGTCGACGACGGCCGCTGGGTCACCGTCGCCGGGCTGGTGCTGGTGCGCCAGCGGCCCGGCACAGCCAGCGGCGTCATCTTCATCACCATCGAGGACGAGACCGGCTGGGCGAACGTCATCGTCTGGCCCGACGCCTTCACCCGCTACCGCAAGACGGTGATGCGCAGCCGGCTGCTGCTGGTGCGCGGCCGCATGCAGCGCGAGGACAGCGTGATCCACATCATCTCGTCGCGGCTGGAGGACCTGTCGCCATCGCTGGACCGGCTGTCGGAACTGCGGGCGCCGGTGCCGGTCCCGCTCGATCGCGCCGACGAGGTGCGCCGGCCGAATCCGGCCGATCCGCGCGGCGGCAGGGCGGGACGGCCGGCTGCCCGCCTGGCGCCGACCGGCGCGGGAGACGGCACGCCTGCCATCCCCCGCGCCACACCGCGCCCGGCCCATCCCCGCGACCAGGCGCGACTGCTGTTCCCGTCCCGCGACTTCCACTGACGCCGTCGCCGCGCCGGCATCCGCCGGGACGCCGCATCGGCGCCGGCCCGCCGTGGGGAAAGCCGCCTGCGGCCAACCGTCGGGTCGCGCCGGCAAGTGCTAGTTAGCGCCTCGCGTCCTTGATTGCAAATAATTCGCATTCGCGATAGACCAGAACCATGACCACCCTGCTCCGATCCGTGCTCGATGCCGACGCCCTTGCCGCCGTCCGCTGCGCCGTCGCCGCGCCGAACCGCGGCAGCGAAGCGACATGCGGTTGCGGGTTGCATGGCGCCGGCGACGCGGCCGAGCGCCGGATCGCGAGCGCCCTGATGGGCCATGCCGGCTTCTTCCGGGCCGCCCTTCCCCGCCGGATCCTGCGACTGACGATCAGCCGGCACACGGGCGGCATGGGCCAGGGCCGCCACGTCGTCGCGGCGAGCGCCGATGCGCACCGCGTCGACCTCGGCTTCACGCTGTTTCTCAGCGACCCTCTGGACTACGACCGCGGCGAACTGATCGTCGAATCGAACGCGGGCTGGGAGAGCCACAAGCACGCCGCCGGCGACCTGCTGCTCTATCCGGCCCGCTACGTCCACTCGGTGGCGCCGGTGACCAGGGGCACTCGGCTGGTCGCCGTCGGCTGGGTCGAGAGCCTGACGCCGAGCGCCGAGCGGCGCGAGGTCCTCGGCGACCTCGACGCCGCGTTATCCCTGCTCGACGAGTCGTGCGGTCGCACCGATGCGCGCCTGCGCATCGAGAACGCCCGTGCCAACCTGGTACGGCTCTGGCTCGGCGGCGGCGCGTAGGGCGGCCCCCGCCTACTCGCAGACGCCTTCTTCGATCTCGATGTCGAAAACGCGCGGACCGACGATCTGCTCGTCGGCCGGCCGGTCGACGATCCGCACCTCGACCGAGCAGGAGCCGGCAGCGACCCGATAGAGATCGGTACCGACATACTCGATGCTGTCGATCGGTTGGTGTTGCAGCTGGTCGAGCACGTCCATGCTGTTGATGATGGCATCCAGTTCACGGGCGCGCTGGTGTTCCGGCGGCAAGGCGGCCTGGGCGGCCTGGGCGCACAGGATCAGGGCGAGCGGCAGCGCCGCCTTCGTCAGGTTTCGCATGGGAATCTCCGGAAATGTGAGAGTGTCTCTGGCCGGGCAGGCCGGCGCATTGTGCGAATGATCGCACCGTCGCGCGGCATTTCCATGGCTCCGGCGCGGAACATTCCGGCAGCCGGGAGGCGCCGGCGTGGCCGCCGCCCGGTTCAGAGCGCGTAGGCCAAGACCGGCAGCATCCGGCCCGCAATCGAGGCCGACTCGGATTCGCCGATCCGGACCGCGCCCATCCTTTCGTAGAAGCCGACCGCGTGGGGGTCGGCCTGGATCGCCAGCCTGAGGTATCCGCGCTGGCGCGCTTCGGCCGCCAGTCGCGCGAACAGCAGCCTGCCGAAACCGCGGCGCAGCGCGCCGGGGGCAACGAACATGAAGGCGATCTCGGCCGTGCCGTCGGCCTCGCCGATCGCGCCGACGGCGAGCGGACGGTCGTCGTCTCCGGCGACGACGAACACCGGCAGGTCGCGGATGGCGGCCGGCGTGATCGTCAGCTCGGCAGCGAAGCGGGCCAGCATGGCGGCTGGATAGCCCCACACCGCCTTCGACGCCCGCGCCAGCGCGGTCAGGGCTGCGGCCTCGTCGGGGCGGGCCCGGCGTACCCGCGACCCGCCGGGACCGGTCACGCCCGCCAGTAGCGCCCGTAGTCCTGCACCAGCAGGCGGCGCGGCGCCTCGTCCTCGTCGATCTCCGGGAACCGGCCGACCGGCTGCAGGAACCGATTGTCGGCGTGGTCGTCGTTGACCACCGACACCTCGCCGAACATCACCTCCCCTTCCGGCGCCCACAGCGCGTGGTAGCAGCCCGGAAGCAGCGTGATGCTCTCGCCGGCGCGCAGCACCACCGTGTCGCCCGCCTTCACCGTGCGGCGGACTCCGTCCATGCTGACCGTTACCGGCTGGTCGCTGGGCCGGCCGTCGCCGTCCGCCTCCTGCAGCGTGATCGCCAGCGGGGCGGTGCCGCGGTTGATGATGTCCTCGACCTTCACGAAGTGGTGGTGCATCGGGCAGCGCTGGTCCTGGCGCATCACCGCGATCTTCTCGCAATAGGTCTTGCCGGTGCCGGACTTGACGTTGGCCACCGAGCCGTTGCGCAGCGTGAACAGGGCGAGGCCGCATTGACCGAAGTCGCCGGTGCCGAAGTCGGTGATGTCCCAGCCGAGCTGGTTGTCGACGATCTCGCGCGCTTCCTCGCCCATGCCGGCCCAGTCGTCCGGACCCCAGGCGGCGAACGGCGGCAGGAAGAAGCGCTGCTCGCGCAGGAAATCCTCGGCCTCGGCCAGGATCGCATTGATCTCGGATCGTTTCATGATTCCTCCCCAGGAAAATGTGCGCGGCTCAGAACGCCTGGCCGGTCTGTGCCATCCGCTGGCGGATGGTATCGAAGTCCCACCCGGTCAGGCGGGTCAGATTCTCGGCCTCGTCGCGGAAGCGGTCCGGCAGGTTGTCGAGATAGGCCTCGGCCTCGGGGCAGGTCGCCTCGCCCGACCAGGGATGGTTCAGGATATAGCGGCCCTGGAAGTTCTCGCGGTTGTCGGTCTCGCGGAACATCAGGTCCTCGGGGAACGCCTCGGCGGTGTAACGCAGATGCAGGCGGGTGACGTGGACGTCCGGCGCGGCACCGTCGCCGCCGGCCAGCCAGTCGACGCCGAGCGCGGCCAGCTCCGCGTCGGAGAGCGGATCGGCGGCGCAGGGGTCGCACCAGCTCATGTCCCACGCATATTCCAGGAACACCGCACGCATGTCGGCATTCTCGACCTGCAGGTCGAACAGGGCCTTGTAGAAGTCGGCGAACTCGTCCTCGATGTAGAGCGGCACGCCCACTCCCGCCGGCAACTCGTGCACCGGGTAGTTCGCGGTCTCGACCCGGCCGCGCCGGCTGAGCGCGAACACGAACAGCTCCTGCGGGCCGGCTGCGTTGATCATGCCCAGGTGGATCGGCAGCATGAAGGCCGGCGAGCGGAACGAGATCTGCAGCGGGCGCAGGTAGCTGAAGCCGAGGCTGGTCTGCTGCTTCAGGTTGACCCGGGCGACGAAGAACTTCATGCCGGCCTCCAGATAGCGGCGCAGCACCGGCTCGGCCCGCTGCGGCACCTGGTAGCCGTTGGCCGACAGCCAGAGCTGCAGGCCCGCGCTCTCGTCGGCCGACAGGATCAGGATGTCGTACTCGCCGACGGTGTATTGCGCCTCGATGGTCACGCCCAGCGAGTTGGCGCGCAGTTCCGGCTGCGGCGCGGAGTCGGTGAGCAGCGGCGCGGCGGTGGGCATCGGGATGTTGCAGGGATCGAAGTCGTGATACTCGACCAGCCGCGGCGCGGTATAGGCGTCGAGATGATCGATCACCGCCGGCTCGGCGACGTCGATCTGGTCGCGGTCCAGCACGGACGGCACCGGGATGACGATCGCGAACTCGGTCAGCTCGCCCTGATAGTCGTTGGCCATGGTGATCGTGGTGCGGTCGCCGTCGCGGACCAGCACCACCTTGGAGGCCTGGTTGAACAGGCTGGTGCCGGCCTGCGCCACGTAGAATCCGCAGAACGCGGCGGCCGATGCGACCGGCAGCGCGAGCGCGGCGGCGCAGCCGAGCGCGGCGAGGGAAAGGCGAAGCCGGGTCCTCATTCCATTCTCCCTGTCTGCCGGCCGGGGACGGGCGCGTGCGCCGGCATCGATCGCCATTGTTGCATGCCCGGTGCCGGCGCGCACATTAGAACCGTGCGGCGGCCCGGGCGCCGGCCTCCGCCGCGACGCGCCCGGCCGGTCGGCCGCGCCCGCGGCCGGAAAAACACACGAGAAAATCGGGGGAATGGACTGACATGACGAAGAAAATCGCGATTGCGGCGGCCGATGTGGCGGTGCGGCTCGGCGCCGGCTATCCGGCGCCGTTCGACCAGCCCTGCCTGGGCAAGGCGAAGGCGAAGCTGGGCGACGAGTTCGGCCTCAACGACTTCGGCGTCAACCTGGTGACGCTGCCGCCGGCGACCTGGTCGTCGCAGCGGCACTGGCACACGCAGGAGGACGAGTTCGTCTATGTCCTGTCGGGCACACCGACGCTGGTGACCAACGACGGCGAGACGCCGTTGGCGCCGGGCA
>JAWKYB010000001.1 GCA_041396705.1 Alphaproteobacteria bacterium | reverse complement strand
GCTCGTCTGGCGGCATGCGGCACTCAAGCTCAAGCACACGCCGGACTACCTCTCCGACGGCTGGTCGATGATCGAGATCACGGTCGTGACGCCGAAGGGCGCGCCGCTTCCCTGCACGTCGACCGGCTACCGCAGCCATTTCCTCGACGAGCAGGAGCTGATCGCGGCCGGCGGTCCGGCCGCCTTCGTCACCGCCTGGCTCGATCGCGAGGCGCGCGGCAAAGCCTGGGCTGCGGCCGAGTTCAAGTGGCGTCAGGGCGATCTGTTCGGGTAACGGCGCCAGCTGCGACAAAATGGCCACCAAACCCGCAGATTTGCGCTCGGTTACGCTCGATTCTGGTCGCTAATTGGTCGCTAGCGCTTCTGAGGGGGTGGTCGCTAGATCTGTAAGTCGTTGATTTTATGGTCGGAGCGGGGAGATTTGAACTCCCGACCCCCAGTCCCCCAGACTGGTGCGCTAACCAGGCTGCGCTACGCTCCGCCAAGTCGCTGTTTTGCAACGCGCCGTCGGTCGGGTCAACAGGGCTGATCGGTCAGCCGCGCCAGAGTATCCGGCTCCGCCGGCAGACGGCGGATGGCAGGCACGGCAACGTGCGGCGCACGCGCGATGGCAGCGAACAGGCCGCGGGGCAACGGCAGGTCATCGACAGCGAGCGGGGCTTGCTCGGCGGCCGCGTCGTGGCCGGCGCCGCGTGCCAGCACGCCGTGCTCGGCGAGCACGGCGGCGACGCCTGTGCCATGTGCCTTGCCGACCGCTTCGAGGCGGGTCCACGCGACCAGTACGGCCTCGTCGTCGGCGGCGATCCGGGAACGGTGCTGCGGCCATGGTCCAAGCGTCGAGGCCGCGGCGACGATCGCTCTGCGCCTGTCGGCCGGCATCATGAGCCGCCGTGGTGCCTCGAGGTCGATGCCTACCGGCCCATCTTGCGAAATTGCGACGAGTGCATCGCTGCCGCAGTGCGACAGCGAGAATACTGGCCGCAAGCCTTGCGGCAGGCGCGGTCGTCCGCCCGCCTCCCGCGGCAGTGGTGTACGACGCAGCGCCAGTGCATCGGCTGTCGTCAGTGCGCGTTCGAGCAACAGGCGCAGCGCGATGCGGGTCGCCCTGCGGCAGCCATCGAGGCCGGTTTCCGACCACCGGCGCTCTTCCTCGGAAAGACGCGGCTCTTCGCGCTCAAGCAGGCACAGCGCTGTTCCGCTCGCTGCGAGATCGACGTGCCATACCTCGAGCGGTAGAGCCACTGTCTGACGGCGAGCCCGTGAAGCTGCGGACAAACCGGCGAGGCGGGGCGTGTCCGTCACGTGCGGCCGGCGTGCACTCGAGCTGCCTCGCGCGCCGCGGAGAGCCCGGTCCGTATCGCCTCGAGCTCGGCAATCGCGGCGCGTAGGGCCGTCTCGACACGCGCTGCGGCCGGCTCGCCGGCACCACGCGTCGAATCGACCCGCGTCGGCGCGCCTTTCGAGGTCGCCGCAGAACCTGGCGTGCTGGCGGTCGCGCGCGACCGCCGCGAGCCGGCGCCGGATCCCGCCGATCCTTCAGGCGCCGTGCCGATGCGCTTGACGGTCTCGACCCCCTGCTCGCGCAGGATCTTCTGCACGCCCTTGATCGTGAAAGCCTCCGCCTGCAGCAGATGGCGGA